>NZ_JBSGBN010000048.1:0-64367 GCF_053601275.1 Streptomyces sp. NPDC004752
GGTGGGTCGCCCCCCCCGGCCCCTCGCCGCCCCTCTTCGCGCCCCCCGGGGCCCTCCCCCACACCCCCGGCCGGGGGCGCCCCAGCCGCCCCACGCCGGGCGCCCATTCTGTTCGGAGCTCTAAGGACCCCGACCGGAAGCCGTCGCCCGCCACGAACGGCACGGACCGGCCGAGCGGAACGAGCGACGGAACGGGCGACACCGACCACCCGGGCGGAACCGACAACGCAGACACCACCCGCACCGGCCTCCGCCGGGAACCACCGCACCGCACACCCGACACGAACCGCCCGACCCGGGCGAGCGACACCGACCGGCGCGTCGGCAGCCGGGCGGCTTCCGGTGGGGTGCCCGGCGAGGGGTCCGGTGGAGTGCCCGGTGAGGGGTCCGCGGCCCGGCGGCGGTCCGTCGTACATCCGGGGGCCTGGTGGGTGTGGGCCCTCGGGCTCGGGGTGGGGGCGAGTCGGACGACCAATCCGCTGCTGCTCGGGCTGCTCATCTCGGCGGCAGGCTATGTGGTGGCCACCCATCGCAGTTCCGCCCCCTGGGCCCGGTCCTACACGGCGTTCGCCAAGCTGGCGCTCGCCGTCCTCGTCGTCCGCCTCGTCTTCGCGGTGGTCCTCGGCTCCCCGATCCCCGGTACGCACGTCCTCGTCACCCTCCCCGAAGTCCCGCTCCCGCACTGGGCGCAGGGCATCCGGCTCGGCGGCCGGGTCACCGCCGAGGCACTGGTCTTCGCGCTGTACGACGGTCTGAAGCTGGCCACGCTGCTGATCTGCGTCGGCGCGGCGAACGCCCTCGCCAACCCGGCCCGTCTGCTCAAGTCCCTGCCGGGCGCCCTGTACGAGATCGGCGTGGCCGTGGTCGTCGCGCTCACCTTCGCGCCGAACCTGATCGCGGACGTACAGCGGCTGCGGGCCGCCCGCCGACTGCGGGGCCGCCCGGACCGTGGCGTGCGCGGCCTGCTCCAGGTGGGCCTGCCGGTGCTGGAGGGCGCCCTGGAACGCTCCGTCGCGCTGGCCGCCGCGATGGACGCCCGCGGCTACGGCCGCACCGCCGACGTCCCCGTCGCCGTCCGCCGTACGACCGCCGCGCTCACCCTGGGCGGACTGCTCGGCGTCTGCGCGGGCACGTACGGACTGCTCACCGCCGAAGGCGGCACGTACGGGCTGCCGGTGCTGCTCGCCGGACTCGTCGCGGCCCTCGCGGGGCTGCGCCTCGGCGGCCGGCGCTCGCCGCGCACCCGGTACCGGCCCGACCCGTGGAACGCGCGCGCCTGGCTGGTCGCCGGGTCAGGTGCCGCGGTCGCCGCGCTGCTCGCGCTGGCCGCGGCCCGGGATCCGGCGGCGCTGCACCCCGGGGTCGTCCCGCTCACCGCGCCCGCGCTGCCGCTGTGGCCGGCCGCCGCCGTACTCCTCGCCCTGCTGCCCGCACTCGTGGTCCCCAAGGAGCCGTCGTGATCCGCTTCGAGGATGTCAGCGTGACCTACGACGGTGCCGTCGAACCCACCGTCCGGGGACTGGACTTCGAGGTCCCCGAGGGTGAACTCGTGCTGCTCGTCGGCCCGTCCGGGGTCGGCAAGTCCACGGTGCTGGGCGCGGTCGGCGGGCTCGTCCCGCACTTCACGGGCGGCACCCTGCGCGGGCGGGTCACGGTCGCGGGACGGGACACCCGTACGCACAAGCCGCGTGAACTCGCCGATGTGGTCGGCACGGTGGGCCAGGATCCGCTGGCGCACTTCGTGACGGACACGGTGGAGGACGAACTCGCCTACGGCATGGAGTCGTTGGGGCTGGCGCCGGCGGTGATGCGGCGGCGGGTCGAGGAGACCCTGGACCTGCTCGGGCTGGCGGAGCTGCGGGACCGGCCGATCGGCACGTTGTCCGGCGGGCAGCGGCAGCGGGTCGCGATCGGTTCGGTGCTCACCCCGCATCCCGAGGTGCTGGTCCTCGACGAGCCGACGTCGGCGCTGGATCCGGCTGCCGCGGAGGAGGTCCTCGCGGTGCTCCAGCGGCTGGTCCACGACCTGGGGACGACGGTGCTGATGGCCGAGCACCGGCTGGAGCGGGTGATCCAGTACGCCGACCAGGTGCTGCTGCTGCCCGCGCCGGGGGGTGCGCCGGTGTTCGGCGCCCCGGCCGAGGTGATGGCGGTGTCCCCGGTGTACCCGCCGGTGGTGGACCTGGGGCGGCTGGCGGGGTGGACCCCGCTCCCCCTCACGGTTCGCAATGCGCGGCGCGCGGCGGGGCAGCTGCGCCTACGCCTCGCCGATCACAAGCCTCCCTGTGCTTCCCCGCCCACCCGCCCCGAGATCGCCCGCTTGTCTCCGGACTCGGCGCAGCGGGAGGGCTCCGCCGGTGGGGCCGTGAAGCGGCGTCGTTCGTCTGCGGCTGCGTCGTGGCTGGTCGCGCAGTTCCCCGCGCCCCTTTGGGGCACGAGACGGCGTCGTCCGTCTGCTGCAGCGTCGTGGCCGGGCGCGCAGTTCCCCGCGCCCCTTCAGGGCGCTGCCGGACCGGCGCCGGATTCGTACGATGTGCCTGGCCCGAACAGCCCATCCGCCGATCCCGACCCCACCCGGCAACCCCCGCCCCCGGCGGCCCGGCGCTCGCGACTCCCCCGGCTGCGGTTGCGCCTCACTGACCTCGCCCCCGCGGACCCGCCGCCCGCGACCCGCCATCACCCGACCACGCCGGCCCCATGGCCGAACACACAGTTCCCCGCGCCCCTTCAGGGCGCTGTCGAGGTGCGGGGGCTGGTGGTGCGGCGGGGGTCGGTTGAGGCGTTGCGGGGGATTGATCTCAGGGTGGACGGTGGGGAGATCGTCGCTCTGATGGGGCGTAACGGGGCCGGGAAGTCCACGTTGTTGAACTCCCTGGTCGGGTTGGTCGAGCCGAGTGCGGGCAGTGTGCGGGTCGGCGGAGCCGTTCCGGATCGCACCCCGCCGAGCGAACTGGTGCGCCTGGTCGGCCTGGTCCCGCAGGAGCCGCGCGACCTGCTGTACGCCGACACCGTGGGCGCCGAGTGCGCCGCCGCCGACCGGGACGCGGGCGCTACCCCCGGTACCTGCCGTGCGCTGGTGTCCGAGCTGCTGCCCGGGATCACCGATGACACGCATCCCCGCGACCTGTCCGAGGGCCAGCGGCTGGCGCTCGCCCTGGCCGTGGTGCTGGCCGCGCGCCCGCCGCTGCTTCTGCTGGACGAGCCGACCCGCGGCCTCGACTACGCGGCCAAGGCCCGCCTGGTCGCGCTGGTGCGCGGGCTCGCCGCCGAGGGTCACGCCGTCGTCCTGGCCACGCACGACGTGGAGTTGGCCGCCGAGTTGGCGCACCGGGTGGTGCTGCTCGCCGACGGTGAGGTGATCGCCGACGGCCCGACCGCCGACATCGTGGTCTCCTCGCCCTCCTTCGCCCCCCAGGTCACCAAGATCCTCGCCCCGCAGGAATGGCTCACGGTGGCCCAGATACGGGAGGCACTGGCATGAGCGACGGCTCCTTGCGCGCGTCTGCGACCTCGGTGACCTCGGTGACCCCGCAGGCCAGGGCGGTCCGGCTCGGGCCCCGTTCCGTCGCCGCGCTGGTGCTGGTCGGGGCGGTCGGGGTGGTCGCCTTCGGGTGGCCCTTCCTCGCCCCGCCCGCCTCGCGGATCAGCGCGCACGCGCAGGACGCGCCGTGGCTCTTCGCGGGCCTGCTGGTGCTGCTGCTCGCGGTCGTCGCCGCGGCGATCTCCGAGTCGGGGCTGGGGCCGAAGGCGGTGGCCATGCTGGGCGTGCTGGCCGCGACCGGGGCGGCGCTGCGGCCGATCGGCGCGGGCACGGCGGGGATCGAGCCCATGTTCTTCCTGATGGTGCTCAGCGGACGCGTCCTGGGCCCCGGCTTCGGCTTCGTGCTGGGCTCGCTCACGATGTTCGCGTCCGCGCTGCTCACCGGCGGGGTGGGGCCGTGGCTGCCGTTCCAGATGCTGGCGATGGGTTGGTTCACCATGGGCGCGGGCCTGCTCCCGGGCCCGGACCGGCTGCGCGGGCGCGCCGAACTCGCGCTGCTGGCCGGTTACGGCTTCCTCGCCGCGTTCGCCTACGGCACCGTCATGAACCTCGCGGGCTGGCCCTTCATGGGCGCCCTGGCCTCGAACATCGCCTTCGACCCGCAGTCCGCGGTCCCCGCCAACCTGGCCCGGTTCGTCGCCTATTGCCTGGCGACCTCGCTCGGCTGGGACCTGGGCCGGGCCGTCTGCACGGTGGTGCTGACCCTCACACTCGGCCCACCGCTGCTGCGCGCGCTACGCCGGGCCACCCGCCGAGCCGCCTTCGAGACCCCGGTCACTTTCGACGCCCTGGGCCGTTGACCTCCGGGTGAGCGTTCGTACGCGGGCGGTCGGCGGTGCGGCGAGCCGCCCCACATGAGCCGCACACCGCGCAGCCTGGGTCGCTCAGCGGGCTCCCGCAGGGGCACGGAGCTGCTCGGTCAGACGCTCGAGTTCGGCCGCCGTGGCGGGCGAGGGGTCGTTGAGTCCGCTGTGCACGGCCGTCGGGCTCTTCAGGAAGCGCCGGAGCACGGCCACGAGGAGCCCTTGCGGCAGAGCCCGCAACGCGGCGAACGCGCGAGGTACCGGCGGCGTCTCCATCGCGGCGAGGTTCTGCCGCATGAGGTGGAGCATGCCGCGGACCGCGTCCGGGTCGTCGGCCAGCACTGCCGGGCCGCCCGCCGCGTGCACCGCCTGCCCGAGCGGGACCTCGAACGCGGCGTGCGTCCTGAGCCAGGCATCCATCTGCGGCTCGGCCCTGGCGTTGATCCCGGCGGTACGGAACGTCTCCACGATCCGTTCCAGTCGCGGGGTGGTACGGCCGTCGGGCTCGCCGATCGGCATCGCGACCCGGCGGGTGATGAAGCTGCTCTTGCGGTAGCGGACCACATCGCCGTCCATCGTGCCGCCGGTCGTGGGGAAGCCGAGCAGCACCCGCTCGTGGCCGATCACCGCACCCAGCGTCTCCGGGCCGGCTGCCCAGTTGAGCAGGAACAGCACATCACCTTGGACACCGGCGAGTGATTCCAGCACCGCATCCACCTGGTGGGTGCGGACGAAGACGGTGATCAGGTCGTACCCACCGTCCGGGTGCTCGATCACCGGTACCGGCACCCGCTTGACAGCTGGGCCGTCTTCCTCGGCGAGCTGCACCCCGTGCCGGCGCAGGGCGGTCAGGCGCTCGCCCCGGGCGAGGAGCGAGACGCCATGGCCGGCCTCGTGCATGCGGGCGGCGAACAGGCTGCCGCACACCCCGGCGCCGTACACGAGCAGCTTCATGACAGCCCTCTTTCACACGTTCGATTGACTCATACGTTCGTTTCATGACCATCGGCCGGCTGCTCGCGGACCGCTTCGTCGCCCGGTTCGGTTCCCTGGCGATCCTGCGCCACGGCGCGGCCGCGGCCGCCGTCGGCATCACACTCGTGGCTCTCGGCCCGTGGATGTGGGCCGCGTTCACCGGCTGGGCACTGTTCGGGCTGGGCCTGTCCGGCTGCGTCCCGCAGCTGTTCAGCGCGTCCGGACACGCCGACCCGGCATCCGCCGGCGCCAACGTCTCCCGCGTCGCCGGGCTCGGCTACGTCGGCATGCTCGCCGGCCCCGCCGTCATCGGCTGGCTGACCCATCTCGTCGCCCTCAACCACGCCTTCGTCCTGCTGACCCTGCTGTGTGTGACCACCGTTGTGGGCGCCCGGGTCCTGCGTACCGGATCCGACCGCACGCCCCAGAGCGAGATGGCCCGCATCGGCCACTAGAACGGAAGAGGTCCAGGTGCCTGCCGAGATTGGCGAGTGCTTCCGGCTCGCGGGCGCCGAGTACGCTGCTGTCCGGGTCGTACTCGCTCGGCCATCTGCTCGCGACGCTCACGACTTGAACTGCCGACGCAGGTAGGCGTCGAAGACGCGGGCACCGAGCAGGCGCCGGGTGTGGATCAGCGCCTTGGCGGCGGCAGTGACCACGTAGCGGGGGCGCGGCCTGGCTGCGGTGGCGGCGCGGTCGATCACCGAGGCGGCGGCCTCGGGCGGTGCGGACAACAGGGCGGAGCGGTAGGAGTCGGCCATCTGCTGGTCGGCGGCGGTGTTGAGGGCGACGTAGGGGCCGACGGGGGCGGCGGACTCGGACAGTGTCCGGGCGGCGGTGTCGCCGAATCCTGTGCGGATCAGGCCGGGTTCGATCAGGCTGACTTTGATGCCGAAGGGGGCGACCTCGAAGCGCAGGGCATCGGTGAGAGCTTCGACGGCGTACTTGCTGGCGTGGTAATAGCCGCCGGCGGGGAACACCAGCCGACCGCCCATGGAGCCGACGTTGATGATGCGGCCGCCGCCGGCGCGGCGCATGCCGGGCAGCACGAGCTGGGTCATCCGGGCGAGCCCGAAGACGTTGGTCTCGAACTGGCGGCGTACCCCGTCCAAACCGGTCTCCTCGATGGTCCCGTACTCGCCGTAGCCGGCGTTGTTGATCAGGATGCCGACCGAGCCGTGCTCGGCCTCCACCTTCGCGACGGCATCGGCCATCGACTGCTCGTCGGTGACGTCCAGAGCCAGGGTGCGGGCGCCCGCCTGGGCGAGGTCGGTCAAGGTCTCGGGGCGCCGGGCGGTGGCGTAGACGGTGAACTCGGGGCGGCGGGTCAGGCGCAGGGCGGTAGCCCTGCCGATGCCGGATGAGGTACCGGTGATGAGGACGGCAACGGTCATTGAGATTCCTTGGCATCCGGATGGGCGCAATGGGGATGGTCCAGGCCGGTGACGAGCAGGGCTACGCCGCGGCGTAGCCGCCGCCGGGGGGCGTCCGGATCGGACAGATCGGCTTCGAGGCCGCGGGTGAGGGCCAGCAGCAGTTCGGCGAACTCTCGCCCGTCCGTCTGCCAGCGGACACCGGTGACGGTAGCGGCGAGCAGGTCGAGCATCGCTGCGTTGTAGTCGGCGATCGGCTCGGCCAGCAGCTGCGCGTCGGCACCCAGCAACTCTGCGGCGTGCGCCGGGCTGTCCCGCCACAGCCGCAGTGTCAGCTCCAGTTTCGCCTCCAACGCCCCGGTCAGCTGATCGCCGAGCGAGCCGGGGGCGGATGCCGCGGCGCACGCCTCGGCCAGGGACGTATCCAGCAGCCGCGCGCCCAGGCGCCGGAAGGCGTCGCTCTTGTTGCGCACGTACTGGTACACGGCGGCGCGGGAGATGCCTGCCGATCGGGCGATGTCGTCCATGGTCGTGCGCCGCACGCCGTGCCGGGTGAAGCAGGCGTAGGCGGCGTCCAGGATCTGCCCGAGCCTTTCGTCGTCCAACATGCTGACAATGTTTGCATAGAATGTCAGTTCGTTCCAGCGGGCGATTTCAGGCGCACCGACCGCACCGGCATGAACGGACACATCTTCACCGGGCGCGAGGAACTGGCCGCGACCCTCGACACCTGGCTGCCGCTCTGACATCCACGCCCCGCGGACGGGGGCGACTCCCACCCACGGCGCCGTTGAAGGCCACGGTTTCCAGTGGCTTCCCTCTTCGCCGTGCGATACATGGGCTCGACTAGGCTCGACGTCAACAGCGTTGTCACCCAGTACTCACAGCAGTCGGACGCCGACGGCCCCGACTTTCCCGGGGGCCGCGCCTCTCATGGAAGTCAACAGAAGGCCAGAATGAGCATCCACGTCTCGTGCTGTTCCTTTGGATACCGGCGCCGGGATCTCGTCCTCGAAGAGCTGACCCTCGAACTGCCGTCAGGATGCGTAGTGCTCCTCGGGCCCAACGGCGCCGGAAAGTCGACGCTGCTGGCGCTCCTCGCATCCGCGCTCAGACCCCGCGCAGGCAGCGTGACACTCGGGGACCTCGACACCCGCAGACGGGGCGATCTGAAGCAGTACCGACAGCAGGTCGGCTGGCTGCCGCAGCAGGTGACTCCCGTGCCTGGGCTGCGGGTCAGGGAGCAGGCCGCGTATGCCGGCTGGCTGAAGGGCCTGTCGCGGCGGGACGCATGGGACAGTTCGCTGAAGGCGATCGAGCGGGTCGGCCTGCGAGAGCTGGCCGAACGCTCCGCCGCCCAGCTGTCAGGAGGCCAGTTACGGCGCCTCGGTATCGCCCAGACGCTGGTGCACTCGGCGCGGGTTGTACTGATGGACGAACCGACCGCCGGCCTCGACCCGACACAACGGAGAGTGTTCCGCGCCCTCTTGGACGACCTCAAGGATCAGGCGAGCTTCGTGGTCTCCACCCATCAGACAGAGGATCTGGCGGACAGCTACGACTCGGTCATCCTCCTCGACCAGGGACACGTTCTCTTCCAGGGGTCCACCGTTTCCTTTCTGGACCTGGCGCCCGGTCAGGTCGCACAGGAGCACCGGGCCGAGGCCGCTTACGCCGGTCTGGTCAAGGAGGAGGTGTAAACATGCCGTGGCGCATCGTGCTGCGGGTGTCCCTCGCCCCCCGCATCGGCATTCTGCTCATCCTGTGGTTGCTCGCTTACAGCGGCAATGTCACCGAACTGGTCACCGACGGGTACTGGGAGTCGGTTGCCGCACAAAGCACTTCTCTGCTGGTCTGGACGGCACCGGCGGTGGCCGCCTGCGGCGCTTGGGAGGGGCTGCGTGTGCGGCAGTCCCGGGCGCTACAGGGGGCGCCGGTGCGGACCTTCAGCGGCGTGTCACTCGCCGTCCTGACACCTACGCTCGTTCTGGGGGTCCTTGCGGTGGCGCTGGCCCTCGGTCTGCTTCTGCCGCAGGCCGCAGGTACTCCCGGCTGGACCGCTGTCGCCGTACTCGGTCTGGAGCTGCTGGTTGTCACGGCACATACCGCCGTTGGATATGTCATCGGGCTCTGCCTGCCTAGGCTGCTGGCCGTTCCCGTGGCGCTGGTGGGCAGCTTCGTGTGGATGGCCTACCCGGCGGCGATGCACGTCTTCTGGGTCCGGCAGCTGAACGGCACGAACCTCGCCGAGTGCTGCGGACTCGACCAAGTAGCGGCACCCCGCAGCATTCTGGCACCCGCGCTGGTTTCGATCGGTCTGCTCCTGGCCGCCTGGCTGGTGACGGTACGGCAGCGGGGTCTGCGGATCCTGGCTCCCGTTGTACTGGCCGTTGCGGTGACCGTCTCGGCGTGGATCGTCCATCCCCTCGGGTACAGCGCGGCCGCATCCCGTTCCACCGCCTTGCGCACCTGCTCGGACACTCAGCCGCGGGTCTGTCTCTGGCCCGAACAGGAGCATGCCACCGCGGACATCGTCAAATGGGCAACGGATGCCCATACCCGGCTGGCTGCCGCCGGTGTCACCACCGCTCCGGAGCTGTCGCCGTGGAAGCCCATGCCGGCTGCCGACGACATTCGCTCCCTTGTCGCAAAGAGCGCTCTGCCCCAAGAGACTCCGGCATGCGCTACGTACGGTGAATGGCCGGGAGGTGACGCTTTCGGGCCGCTCAGCGCCTGGCTCACTCTCACCGCGGGAGTGGACCCCCAGGTCGTCGCATCCCAACACCTACCAGAGGAAGTCGAGGTCGCCACCCGCGTTCGCAAACGTCCCCGGCAGGCCCAACTGGCCTGGTTCCAGCAGAATGCGAAGACACTCACCCGGTGCGACAAGCAGCCCGTCCTCGACCCCGCTCACTTCTGAACCCTCCACCACGAGCCAACCGACAGAGAGAAACATCCATGGACTGGTGGCTTCACGTGCGCCGGGTACCCGCAGTCTGCGCCAGCCTCGCCGCCTGCCTGGTCCTCGGTGCCGTCGCCGATTCCATCCAGATCCCCGTGCCGGTCGTGGTCGGCGGACTCTCCTTCTCGTTCCCGCTGCCGTTCCTGCTGCCACTCGCACCGGTGTGCCTCATCCTGTACGGGCAGTCGCGTGGAGGCAACGCCAACGAAGTGACGGCCGTACGACCTGTACAGCTGTGGGACACCGGGTTCATGACGGCCTGCACCGTACTGACGCTGGCCGGGGGCTGGCTCGTATCGTCCATGACCGGCCATATCCTCGCCGCGGGCATGGCCCGCAACTTCCTGGGCTACCTCGGACTCGCCCTGCTGCTGCGCGCCGTTACCAGCCTTCGTGTCGCGGCCACGAGCGTCACTCTCTTCCCGATCGCCTGCGCGGCCTTCGGCGTTCACCACGGAACCCCTGCACTGTGGGCATGGCCACTGCACGAGCCCACATACCTACCGGCCTTCATCGAGGCCATCGCCTTGGGAGCCGCCGGACTGGCCGCTGCCGCTCTCCCGGTTTCCACCGCACGCCTGGCTCGACCAACGGAACAGTGACCGGGTCGCCGGGGAGTCTCACCCCCGGGCGACCCGACTACTTGTCTCAGATGCGCTTCCCGGTAGTCCACTCCAGGAACGACGTGAACACCGCGGGCCCGAACGCGAGGTGCGGGCCTGCGGGGTTCTTGGAGTCTCTTACGGCCACGGTGGCGCAGGGGGCTTCGGCGACCTCTACGCAGTTGCCGCCCTGGTCGCTGCTGTACGTCGACTTGCGCCAGGCCAAGGGGCCAAGTGGCGCGCACTCGACGCAGGATCCTCCCTGATCACCGCTGTAGCTGGACTTACGCCACCGAATCGCGTTGCTCCCCATAGCGCTCCTCCATCACCTGCCGGATCAGCTCCGCCGAGTCCTTGATGGACAGCGCGGCGGCCTGGAGATGATCGTATCGGAGCGAGCAATCCTGGATGGTGTCTGGGTTAGCGGTTGGATGCCCGCTTCCGTAGCCCTCGGTGTAGACAATGCTCGGGTCGTTCACGAAGCGGAAGAGGTCGAATGAGCCCTGCGAGCCCGCATGTGCTCCGACCGAGAACGGCAGCACCTGAACGTTGATCCTAGGGTTGCCCTCGAATGACAACAGGCGCGCCAACTGCTCGCGCATCACCTCTCGGCTGCCGACCTCCTGACGCAGCACGGTTTCGCTCACGACCGCCCAGAAGACGGGTGGCGTGCCCTTCTCGAAGATGCGCTGACGTGCCAGCCGCGCTGCGGCCCGGTCGTCGAGGCCGTTTTGGTCCAACGCGCCCAGCACGGCACGTGCGTAGGCCGGAGTCTGCAACAAGCCATGGACCAGGTGAGTGTGAAAGGTGCAGATCTCGGCCGCCCGCGCCTCCAGCTCCGCCACCTGCTGGAACCACGCCGGAAGTTGGGACCGCATCACCAGTCCGACGAGCCGCGACAGCAGCCCGCCCGTGCCCAGTGCCGCGTCCGCCCGTTCGCTGAACTCGGGCGTGGGCAACTTGCGGGCCGTTTCGATCTGGCCGACCAACGACCCCGTGTAGTTGAGGATCTCCCCGAGTTGCCGCTGGGTCAGTCCCGCCGCCTCTCGATGTCGGCGCAGCTCGAAACCGTAGTAGTCGAGCGGCGACGCACCCGGGTCGAGGACGTTGATCTGGGTCATGCGGGGTCCCCTCTCGCGCAACTCGGTCCACTGCGGGACCTGTTGTGTCTGTTCCATAGCCGAGCGTAGTCTCGGCAGGTCAGCCTCATGGTGTGAACCTCCAGATTCCCCACTACCGCATGAGCCTCAGCGTCGGCGAGCACTCCGTGCGGCACATCCGCAACATCGTGCGCTCGCTGCTTCGCGACTGGGGGCTGACCGAGCTGACGGACGCCCTGGAACTGGGCGTGAGCGAGCTGGTCAGCAACGTCGTACGCCATGTACCCGACCGCCGCTGCGTCCTGCTGGTGCAGCGGCGGAAATCGGTCGTACGGGTCGAAGTGACCGACGGGTCACCCGAGTTGCCGCTCATCACGCTCTGCCCGCCGCTGGACGGGGAGGGCGGACGCGGACTCCTCCTGCTCGACGCGGTGGCCGACAAGTGGGGCGTGTCACCGGCACCCGGGGGCGGTAAAACGGTCTGGTTCGAGTGCGGTGTCGGCTGACCTGGAACGGGTGCGGCGCTATGCGCCGGGGCTCGTACAGTCGCCGCGGCCGTTCCTGGCGTACACGATGACCTGGGCGCCCCACAGTTGAGCACGCTCACAGACCTGGAAGTACGTCTTCAGCGTGCGCCGTTTGACCACCTCCTGTGCGAAGGGGTCGAGCGGCTGCCCCACCGGATCGGCCAGCGCGATGACCCGGTCCGAGGCCAGGATGCGGCGGCGGACGGCATCGACGGAAAGCTCCGTGCCCTGGAGGGAGTTCGAGGCGACGGGGGACTTGGCGAGGGCCAGGTCCTCCAGCCGGTGGTAGACGGACGGGTGGGACAGCAGCCATTCACGGCGCCTGGACGGCAGGAACAGAACGCCGTCACCGGGGCGCGCGAATCGCTCGACGGTACGCGCGACGGCGTTCACGTCGTCCTTCCGGCTGTGCGGCGAGCGGACCGTCTGCGCGGCGGGCAGCCACGCGGCGGCCAACCCCACCGCCAGGAGACAGACGACGGGAACACGCAGGACGGGCACGAGTCGCCACCGGCGCGACAGCAGCCGGTCCAGGGCAGCCCCGGCGGGCAGCGCCAACCCGACCATGCTGTAGAGGACATACCGGTCGACGTACCAGGGCTTCACGAGGGAGCCGGTCATCAACAGGGCGGGCGGGGCGACCAGCAGGGGGAGCGCGAGCGTCGCCACGGCCGTCCCCGCCTCCGTCCCCGTTCCCGTGCCGGATTCCGTTCCCGTGTCGGATTCCGGGTCCGGCCCACCGCGCACGAGGTACCGGCACAGCAGCGTGCCGAAGACCGAAATCCCCAGGAACTGCAGCCACATGGCGAGGCTGGGACGCCCCAGCCAGCCCAGCTGCCGGTCGGCCTGAGCGGCGCTCACCACCGCGAGCGGCAGGACGCTCACCAGCACGCAGGCCGCCGCGGCAGCCCAGCGGCGCCACATCCGGCCCGGTACGCGCAGCCGCCACAGGGTCAGCGCGTGGGCCACCAGGGCCAGCGCGGCGAACTCGTGCAACCAGCAGCCGACGCCCAGGACAACGGCGTACGCCGCCCACCACCCGGCCCGGGGGGACCGGATGCCGCGGAGGAAGAGATAGGTGGCCCAGGTGACGCAGGCGGTGACGAGGGCGTACGAACGGCCCTCTTGCGCGTACTGCTGCGTGATGGGGAGCAGGGCGAAGACGAGCCCCGCACATACTCCGGACCGGCGGCCCGCCAGACGGGTACCGATCGCGCCCACTCCGGCGGCCGCGACGGCGGTGGCCAGGGTGGAGGGCAGGCGGAGAGCGACGAGGCCGCCGTCCCAGAGGGCGAAGACGGCGTGCATGAGGACGTAGTACAGCCCGTGCACGGCGTCGATGTGACCGAGCAGGCCCGCCACGTCGGGCAGGGAGCGGTGGGCCACCTGATAGGTGACCGACTCGTCACGCCACATGCTGTCCTGGCGGGTGATGCCCCACAAACCCAGGACGAGCGCTACGGCGGCCGGTACGACCAGGGGGACTGCCGCTCGGCACCGCTCGCCGGCTCTCCCCTTCGCCGCGGGTGCCGCTGCGGATGTCGCCGCGGATGTGGTCGGCATCGTCGTCGCCGTCGCATGGTCGTCGTCGGCGAAGGTCGTCACGGCGTCGACGTCCTTGTCTCCGTACCCCTGCTCCGCTCTGCACCGTGACCGAGCGACCGTTCCCCCAACGGTTCCGCTACGGCACCGGGCCGCCGGGGTTCGTCTGCCCGGCCCACCCGGCGCGGCCCCGCCAGGAGATATGTCAGGGCGAAACCGGCACCCACCACCGCGGCCCCGCCCACCGCGTCCAGGACCCAGTGATTGCCGGTCGCGACGATGGCGGACACCGTGAACAGCGGGTGCAGCAGGCCCAGCGCCTTCATCCACCACTTCGGGGCGATGACCGCGATGACCACGCCGCACCACAGGGACCAGCCGAAGTGCAGCGAGGGCATCGCCGCGTACTGGTTGGTGAGGGCGGTCAGGGTGCCGTAGTCCGGCTTGGAGAAGTCCTGGACGCCGTGCACGGTGTCGATGAAGCCAAGCCCCGGCATCAGGCGCGGCGGGGCCAGCGGGAACAGCCAGAAGCCGACCAGGGCGAGCAGGGTGGCGAAGCCGAGGGAGGAGCGGGCCCAGCGGTAGTCGACGGGGCGGCGCCAGTAGAGGACGGCGAGGACGCCGAGCGGGACGACGAAGTGGAAGGACTCGTAGTAGAAGTCGAAGAAGTTCCGCAGCCAGTCGATCTTGACGACGGCGTGGTTGGCCGCGTGCTCGATGTCGATGTGCAGGAACCGTTCGATGTCGAGGACCAGTTGGCCGTGGTGTTCGGCGGTGGCCCGGCCCCCGGTGTTGCTGCCTCCGGTCGCCGCGAGCCGGACCTGCTGGTAGGCGGCGTAGGTGACGCGTATGAGGAGCAGTTCGAGGAGGAGGTTGGGGCGGGTGAGGACCCGGCGGAGGAACGGCAGCAGCGGGACGTGCCGGAAACGGGCGGGGACCGGCTTCGCGTACGCCGCCGGGACCGGGTTCGCGTAGTACGGCGAGGTGCGGGACAGGAACGGTACGACGGTGGCGGCGGCTATGGCCGCGAGCAGCACGATGTTGTCCCGCAGCGGGTACAGCACCGGCATGTTCGGCAGCATCATCTTGGCCGGGAGCGTGGTCACCAGGACGACCGCGACCGGCCAGAGGTAGCGGTCGGAGGCGCGCTTGCCGACCCGGCCGACGACCGCGAGCAGTACCCACAGCAGCTGGTGCTGCCAGGTGGTCGGCGACACGGCGACGGCCGCGCAGCCGGTGAGCGCGACGGCGAGCAGCAGCTGGCCGTCGCGGGCGTAGCGGACGGCGCGGCGCAGGGCGAGGGTCGCGACGCCCGCGCCGAGCAGCAGGAAGAGGGCTATCTCCAGCGGGCCGGTCAGGTCCAGGCGGAGCAGGGCGCCGTGCAGGGACTGGTTGGCGAGGGCGTCGGCCTTGCCGCCGAGGCCGACGCCCGCCATGTGGTGCACCCAGTAGGTGTGGGAGTCGTGCGGCATCGCGGCCCAGGCGAGCACGGTGGCCGCGGCGAAGGTGGCGGCGGCGGAGACGGCGGCACGGCGGCGGCTGGTGAACCACAGCAGCGGGGTGAACAGCAGGATGGTCGGCTGGAGCGCGGCGGCGATGCCTATGCACAGACCGCCGGCCCGTTCCCCGCGGACGGCGAAGCAGCCGAGCAGGACGAGCAGCACGGGTATGACGCTGGTCTGGCCCAGCCACAGCGTGTTGCGGACGGGCAGGGACAGCATCAACAGGCTGATGGCGACCGGGGCGGCGAGCAGCGCGGTGCGGCGGCTGACCGGCTGGGGCAGGGCGCGTGCGGCGACCAGGCCGAGGGCGACGACCAGCAGCAGCGTGCCGAAGGTCCAGCCCCAGCCGAGGGCCTGCTCGGCGGCGCGGGTGAGCGGCTTGAGGACCAGGCCGCCGAAAGGGGTGCCGGTGAACCGGGTCGAGTCGTACAGGGAGCCGTTGACGTGCAGGACGCCGTGGGGGCCGACCCAGGTCTCCAGGTCCGTCAGCCGCTCCCCGCGGGGTGAGCCGAGGACGGCGGTCAACTGGCGCACCGCGAGGATCGCGACCACCCCCCACAGGGCCAGCCTGGCCGCCTTCAGGCGGGCCTGGGCCCCCGCGAAGGCTTCCCCCGGTCGCCCGCTGTGCTCCACGTTCGCCACGCCTCGTCGGCCTCCCGCCCCGTCCGTCCCGCACGTCCCGTGCGGATTCCCTTCGCGCACCCTATGAGGTGGCGCCGTCCCCCCGGAGGGGGACGCGGGAAACCCCCGCTTCACCTGACGTCCGCCCGCCTTTTGTCCGGAAGACGATAGTGACCGGGGGACCAGGTTGCTTCCGCGGGGAGCGAGATGGATCACAGTGAGCGGGGCGCGCGGACGCGCCGGGGCGCGTCCGCGTGCCTGCTTGGGGGGCGTTTGGCTGCGCTGCGCGGTGGGGTGCGTACGGCACGTAAGGGACGTAAGTCGACCTATGGTCGAAATTCGGCCTGCTGCGGTGGGCCCCGTCCCGGTCCCCGTCGAGAGGTAGGCGAGCGGAGTTTTGCCGACCGCCACAGTTTTCACCCCGTCCGAGCCGTCCGAGCCGCCCGAGAAGACCGACCCCGGCGCGGGCGGCCGGGTCACCGAGACCGACCCGGCGCTAGTCAAGCGCGCCGTGAAGGCCGCCGCGCTGGGCAACGCCATGGAGTGGTTCGACTTCGGTGTCTACAGCTACATCGCGGTGACGCTGGGCAAGGTGTTCTTCCCGTCCGGCAACCCGACCGCGCAGCTGCTGTCGACCTTCGGCGCCTTCGCGGCGGCCTTCCTGGTCCGGCCGCTGGGCGGACTGGTCTTCGGGCCGCTCGGCGACCGGGTGGGACGGCAGAAGGTGCTCGCCCTCACCATGATCATGATGGCGGCGGGCACGTTCGCGATCGGCCTGATCCCGTCGTACGCCACGATCGGTGTGGGCGCGCCGCTCCTGCTCCTGATGGCGCGGCTGGTGCAGGGCTTCTCCACCGGCGGCGAGTACGCGGGCGCGTCGACGTTCATCGCCGAGTACGCGCCGGACCGCAGGCGGGGGTTCTTCGGGAGCTGGCTGGAGTTCGGCACGCTCGCCGGGTACATCGGCGGTGCGGGTCTGGTAACGCTCATGACCGCACTGCTGTCCGCGGACGACCTGGTGTCCTGGGGCTGGCGGATCCCGTTCCTGATCGCGGGTCCGATGGGGATCGTCGGGCTGTACCTGCGGATGCGGCTGGAGGAGACACCGGCATTCTCGGCGGAGGTCGAGAAGGCAGCTTTCTCGGCGGAGGCCACGAAGGCGGAGTCGAGCCGCCCGAAGGTGCCGCTGCGGGAGATGGTGACCGGCCAGTGGCGCACCCTGCTCCTCTGCATGGCGCTGGTCCTGGTCTTCAACGTCACGGACTACATGCTGCTGTCGTACATGCCGAGCTATCTGACGAGCGAGCTGAAGTACGACGAGACGCACGGGCTGCTGGTGGTCCTCGGTGTGATGACGCTGATGATGATCGTGCAGCCGTTCGCGGGCGCCCTGACCGACCGGATCGGGCGTCGCCCGGTGATCGCGACAGGCTGCGCGGGCTTCCTGCTGCTCTCGATCCCGTCCCTGCTGCTGATCCGCCAAGGCAGCCTGCTCGCGGTCGCACTCGGCATGGGCGCGCTGGGTCTGCTGCTGGTCTGCTTCACGGCGGCGATGCCGTCGGCGCTGCCCGCCCTGTTCCCGACGAGGGTCCGCTACGGCTCCCTGTCGATCGGCTTCAACATCTCGGTCTCCCTGTTCGGCGGCACGACACCCCTGGTGGTCACCGCCCTGATCGGCACGACCGGCAACATGATGATGCCCGCGTACTACATGATGGCGGCGGCAGTCATCGGCGGCTTCGCGGCTTGGCGCATGCAGGAATCAGCAGGCCGCCCCTTGCCGGGCTCCCCACCATCGGTGGAACCCCACGAGCCCCTCCCGGCCATCCCAGCCCCGACCCGGCGCGGCTAGCCAGGGTGTGTTTCAGAAGTGACCGAGGCCGCTGGTTCGTCACTCCTCGTGCAGAGAGGCGAGCCGGCGGTCGTCCCGGAACTCGGCAGGCACCTCGTCCCGGCCCGACGCGACCTCCGACGCGTCCGGAGGCAGCGGAGGAATGGACGGGGCAGCAGACCTCCCTGGTTGAGCATGGCCGACTTCTCTCTGGCACCACTGGCTCTTCATTGTCCGGCGAGAGGTCCTTCATGGTCTGCAACAGCGTGACTTGCGCGGAGTCCGGATGGACCCGGGCACCGTCCGTCGCCTGTTCCGCGCGTGGGAAGGCGTCGAGAGCCTGCCGCCTCGGCCGGCAGCTCGACCAGGCCACGAAAGACCTCATCACCCGGATCAATGATCCGACCAGCCATAACCACGAACTGTCCACCCCAGCTCCAGCAGGTGCGGCCGGACAACACTCAGCTCAGCCAGCGCCTGGAGGAAGCCGAAGACGACCTCGCGGCGCCCGCACCAGCCTCCGCCGCATGATCCGCGACGAAAGCCGTAGCAGTGGCCGTTGACGCCGCCGAGTCCTGTCTGTTCTGATCCCGAGCCCGGCGGCGGTGTTGGCTAATGCTTCAGAACGCGTTCGTAGCAGCCGGGCCCGCGCTCCTCACATCCGGGATCTCAGCACGTCGATCTCACAGCCCGGCGCGGACGGGTCGAAGCCGTGCTCGACCAGCCAGCGAACCTCCAGGAGGCTTCGCAACGACCACCACGCGCGGATCACGTCGAGGTCGACATCGGTGCCGTAGCCGGCGATGACGTCGCCGAGGTGCTTCTCGTGTCCGAGCGTCAAGGCGGCGAGGTCGTACAGAGCATCACCCCGGTCCGCCTCGGACCAGTCGATGATGCCCGTGATCTCGTCACCGTCGACGAACACGTGAGCGATCTGCAGGTCGCCGTGCGTGAATACCGGAGTCCACGGCCGCAGCGCGGCCTCGGCGACCAGCCGGTTGCGCGTGACGAGGTCGGCGGGCAGGACGCCGTTCGTCACGAGCCACTCGGACTCGCCGTCGAGATCCGCCACCAACTCGTCGGGGCCCCGGCCGGGCCAGGGCGGCAACGGCGCGTCGTGCAACTTCCGGACGACGGCGCCCGCCGCGGCCCACCCTGCCGGCGACGCGGTCGACGGCTCGCCGAGGCGGCCGAGCGCCGTCCCCGGGACCGCGGCGATCGCGAGCACGGGCGGCTTGCACCACAGGACCTTCGGCGTCGGGACCGGCGCCAGGGCCATCGCCTGGACCTCAACGTCGATGCGCGCCTGATCGGCGTCCACCTTCAGGAACACGTCGCCGACGCGCAGGGTCGCGCGTTCGGAATGGGCGATGACGACTTTGACCTCATCGACGGGCGACCAGTATCCCGAGGATGACCGTCGACGTCGCCGGGTTTATCGCGTGCGATTGCGCGGCTGACCGCGTCCCGCTACCCGGCGGCGTCGTGCGCGACACCGACCGCTGACCAGATCGAGTCCACCATTTTTGTTAGGTGCCCTAAGTGCCCTCCGCGCCAGGCGCCTCTGCCGAGGTCCTACGCCAGATCGGTCGATTCGTGGGAGCCCAGCCCGTGAACCCAGGCCGCGGCTGCTGCGAGGTCGGGGGCAGTGCCGACAGGGACGTAGACGAAACCGTCCCACTCCTCCAAGGCCCTGGGCTCCTCGGGCCGAAGGTGGCCGGCACCACCGTGCAATGGCCGGTGGCGCCGGTGTTGGTCCATCGGCGGGCGGCGCCGCTTGGCGTATGCGGCGAGCGGGTCGTCGGCATCGACACGTGGGAGCGCGCGCGACGGCTGATTCGGCGGTCCGGGACGACTGTGCTTGCCCATGTGCTCGATGGTCTCAGGCCGCGATCGTAGTCGGCCGAGCGGCGGCGAGATCCTTCGCCCTCGTACGCACCTCGTCGACGACGGCTGTCTCGTACGGGCGGGCCGCGTCGAGCAGGCTGTTGAGCCGGGAGGCCACCAGTGTCGAGTCCAAGCGTGCGGCGTCGTCGAGCGCCTGCTGGGCCGCCGCGGCGCCCCTCTCGGCCTCTCCCTCGTCGAACAGCGCGGCGGCGAGCCCAACGCGGTCCATGACGCGGACGCGGTCGAACCCCGGCTTCCTGAGTTTCAGCGCATCCTCGAAGTGGGTGCTCGCTCGTTTGCGGGGACGGCCAAGCCCGGCGAGGTCCCGGGCGGAAACCGCGCGGGCACCAGCGTGCTCGGCAGCGTCGAAGTATGCGACCCATTCGGGCACGTCCTCACCGAGCCCGTCCGCCATGAGTTCATCGGCGTCGCCGAGATGCTGCTCGGCCTGGCGCTCGTTGCCGAGGGCCGCGTGCACGCGCCCCGTCTGCGAGGCGACCAGCGCCTTGACCGCGGGCATCTTCGCCTTCGCCTGCGGCTACAGCCCCACACTCGCCGTGGCGGACGGGCTGTACGGCTACTGGCCCGAGGCCCACTTCGACCGGATCGTGGCCGCCTGCTCGTTCCGCGCCGTGCCTCCCGCGCTGCTGGCCCAGACCCGGCCGGAAGGGAAGATCCTGCTCAACCTCAGTGGCTGGCTCTACGGATACGCCCGCGTCCTGCTGACCGTGGCCGAGGACGGCACGGCCGAGGGCCAGTTGCTGGGCGGCACGGTGTCGTTCATGTCCGCGCGTGCCCACGCGGCGCCGACGTTCGGCAACCCCGCTCACTGGGCGGCCGGCCTGCCGGAAAAGCCGCGGACGGGCCGACACAGCCCGCAGCGGATCACCGTCGCCACCGAGGAAGCGTTCCACCTGCGGTTCCTCGCTCAAAGCGCGGTGCCGGACGCGCAGATGACGACGGTCGGCGACGTGGTGCACCTGGTCGACGTGGTGACCGGCTCAGCCGCCACCCTCACCCCGTACGACGGCGGTTGGCAGGTGCGCGAGGCCGGCCCGGTGCGGCTGTGGGAGCGCATCGAGCGCGTCCTGGACGCCTATGACGAGGCCGACCGGCCGGGACCGGAGACATTCACCCTGCACATCCACGACGGCGGACAGCACCTGCGGCACCCACAGGTGCCCGGCCTGCCACTGCCAAGGCTGTCTTGACCTACGCCCCGGAGGCTCGTCAGTCTCTGCTGCGGCCTCCGTGACGCGAGGGTTGAACAGGACGATGGCACCGGCTCCTGCTCGGGGGCTGGACAACGGCGGCCGCGCGGCTGATGCCGATCTGGGGGCTGCGATGCCCATCCCCCTTGGCGAAGGTGTGGGCCTGGGCGATGCGCTCCATGGATACGGAGAGGCTCTCGACGGCCTGCTCGGCGGCGCCGCGTTCGGCGGGGAGATCGAAGGGTGATGGCGCTCGTTGAAAATGGCCACCACCTGCTCGGCGGAGATCCCAGGCATGCTCAGTGGATCTCCTCACTCATACAGCGGCTGCCCTGCGAGAGGGCGCTGCAAGTGGCGCTTTCTGGCTTCAGGTTCGTCTCTTCGGGCGTCCGTTTCGTTCAAGACTGACGTAGCCGAGGGGTGTCAGGGTTCTCTTATGAGCACAAACCTGCATCGCGCGAGAGCGTTCATGGCCACGCACGCGCGCGTTCTCGATCAGAGGCGCTTCGAGGCCGTCATCACCGGCAGTGACGCGGCGCGCGAGGCCATCGTCAGCGGACTCGACGCCTACCGGAACGCCGACGGCGGCTACGGATGGGGCCTCGAACCGGACCTTCGTGCGCCGGAGAGCCAGCCGGGCGCCGCCCAGCATGCGCTCGCGGCGCTCGCCGACGCCGGCCCGGTTACCTCGCCGCACGCCGCGGCCCTCTTGGACTGGCTGGACTCTGTGACGCTGCCGGACGGCGGGTTGCCCTTCGCGCTCCCGATCAGCGACTCCACCGGATGCGCCCCGTTCTGGGCGCAAGCCGACCCCTCGCAATCATCCCTGCAGATCACGACGGCGGTGGCGGCACAGGCATACCGCGCCGCACGCTTCGACGACACGGTTCGCGACCACTCGTGGCTGACGACGGCCACGCGGTACTGCTTCGACGCGATAGGCCGGATCGACGAAGCGCCCTTCGCGTACGTGCTCTGCTTCGCGCTGCAGTTCCTCGACATCGCCTCGGACACCCACCCGCAGGCGCGCGAGCTGCTTGACCACCTGGGCCAGTACGTCCCCAAGGATGGGCGCCTGGCGGTCGCCGGTGGGGCCGAGGGCGAGACACTGCACCCACTGGCTCTGGCGCCCGAGCCCGGCCGGCCGATCCGTGACCTGCTTGATGCCCGGACTGTGGCGGATGACCTCGACCGCCTCGAACGCGAACAGCAGGATGACGGCGGATGGGCCATCGACTTCACCAGTTATTCGCCCGCCGCAGCCCTGGAATGGCGCGGCTACGTCACCGTCGGTGCCATCAGCGTGTTGCGTATGAACAGACGCTGAACCCGACACGCTCCACTCACCGGATGCGCCGGTGGCCGTGCTCTCGCACGGCCCCAGCGGCCGACAGCACGCTCGTCGCTCGCTGGGATTCCTCACTCTCTTGAACCTCGAAGAGAGTGGAGTGATGAGCACCACTGGTCACTTTCAGTTTCAGAGATCCCCATCAAGGGCCGGACCGGCTCGGCCAGGACGGGGCGCCCTGCTGGATGACGCCGAGGTTGCGCATCTGCTCGCTGGGCCGCACCTCGTTCACCTGGACTCCCTTGGCCCGGCCGGCCGCGTAGTGGCTGTCGAGCCCTCCCCCGACTTCCATCAGGCGCTGACCGCGAACACGCAGGCCAACGGCTGCGGCCATGTCCGTACAGTCAACGCCGCCGTCTCCGACAGCCAGGGGCGGATGACCTTCTACCTGGAACACCGGCGGGCGAGGCTGTTGTGGGGCTATGCCGATTTCGGCGTCTGATGGGTCGACCAGACGGTTCGCGAAGCTGCCGGAGAGCCGTGCCGCCTGAATGGCAGCCTGTGCCCGCCTCGCCAAGAGCAGCGATCCTCACCCCGTAAGGGACGCGGGGGCGCCGTTGAACGGTTGCCCCCCAGGCCAGCGGACCCAAAGGGGCGCGGGGAACCGCGCGACCAGCCACGACGCTGCCGCACCCGCAAGACGGCATACCGAGGCACCCCCTACACGGCCAAGCCCCCGCAGGGACACCCGCGGGGAACTGCGCGACCAGCCACAACGGAGCCGCACCCGCAAAACGACATACCGAGCCACCCCCTACACGGCCACGCCCCCGCAGGGACGCGGCAGACTGGCCGGGGCCGGTCAGCCGCCGGCAGGCGCGCGCGGGGTACTAGACAGGTATCGGACACGGAAAGGCAAGGGGCCATGAGCGGGTCGCAGCTCTGGGACGACATCGACTTCTACTTCATCAGCCACCTCTCACCGGACGACGAGGCGCTCCAGGCAGCCCTGCGCGACAGCGAGGCCGCCGCGCTGCCGCACGTCAACGTCACCGCGAACCAGGGCAAGTTCCTCCAGCTCCTGGCCCAGATCCAGGACGCCCGGCGGATCCTGGAGATCGGCACGCTCGGCGGCTACAGCACCATCTGGCTGGGCCGCGCCCTGCCCGCCGACGGCCGGCTGATCTCCCTGGAGTACAGCGCCAGGCACGCCGAGATCGCCACCCGCAACATCGCCCGCGCCGGCCTGGAGAAGGTCGTGGAGGTGCGGGTGGGCCCGGCCCTGGAATCGCTGCCCAAGCTGGCCGACGAGAACCCGGCCCCCTTCGACCTGGTCTTCATCGACGCCGACAAGGTCAACAACCCGCACTACGTGGAGTGGGCGCTGCGCCTCACCCGCACCGGCAGCCTGATCGTCGTGGACAACGTCGTCCGCGGTGGCCGCGTGCTGGACGCGGCCAGCGAGGAGCCGGACGTCGTGGGCACCCGCGCCGCCATCGAGCTGATCGCCGCCCACCCCAGGCTGTCCGGCACGGCGATCCAGACGGTGGGCAGCAAGGGCTACGACGGCTTCGCACTGGCCCGCGTACTGCCGTGACGGTGGGATCGGGCGCGCCGCGCGGACGCTACTCCTCGTGGTAAAAGCCCACGTTGACGCTGCGCGGCCCGGTGCGGTCCTGGATGATGATCTCTCCGGAGCCGCCCCGCGGCAGGGCCACACCGGTGCCGTACGCGATGGTCTGGGCGTACTCCCCGACCGTCAGCCGTACCACGGAGGACGGATCGGGCTGCGAGCCGCGCAGCCAGGACACCTGCCAGCCGCCGTCCGGCCCGCACCGGAACTCCAGGTGCACCCGGGAGACGAACAGCCAGTCGTCGGGCGTGGCGAGTCGGCACACGGACCCGTCCCTGCCCACGCGCAGCACCGCGCCCGGTTCGCTGGGCGCGTCGGCCATGAGCATCCCGGCCGTGGCACCCGCGTCGGCCCCGGAGACGGTGGCCATGGTGAGTTCGAGCACGTGCGTTCCCCCTGAAGTGCGTGATGTTCCGTCGTGAACTGCCCTTGCGGCAGCGGCCGAATGATAAATCGCCCGGCCCTGCCGCGTCCGGCACAATGAACTCATGACCGAGCGAAAGCCACCAGGCGTCCCGTTCGAGACCTGGGTCGACAAGCAGATCCGTGACGCTCAGGGACGCGGCGAGTTCGACCGGCTCACGGGCGCCGGCCGGCCGCTGCCGCAGGACGTCGACGCCACGTACGACGAACTGTGGTGGGTCAAGCGCAAAATGGCCCGCGAGGGCCTGACCCTGCTGCCGCCGGCCCTGGCCCTGCGCAAGGAGGCGGAGGACGCGCTCGCGGCGGCCCACGCGGCCCCCTCGGAACGGATCGCGCGGAAGATCATCACGGATGTCAACGTCAAGATCCGCGACATGATGTTCAAGCCGCCACCGGGCCCACCGCTCGGCATGAAGCCGTACGACGTCGACCAGATCGTACGGGAGTGGCATCGGCGCCACAGCACCGAGGGTGCGTAGACCGAGGGTGCGTAGACCGACCGCCCGGGAGCCCGGGAAGCCCTCGTGCCGGAAGCCCTGGAGTCCGGGAACCCGATAGACGAACAGGCGGATGGACGGATATCCGGTTGCGTACGGAGCGGACGCCTTCCGACCATGTCGGCCATGACCTGGACCGTCGCCCCGGAACCCTTCGACTCCGCCGTCGCCGCCGCGCTGTGGCGGGCGTACTACACGGAGGTCAGTGACCGCTGGTACCTGCGCTACGAGGGGCATCGCACCGACCCCGTCGAGCTGGAACGGGAGATCGCCGCCGCATCGGGTGCCGAACTCGCCCCGCCCACCGGACAGTTGCTGGTCGCCCGGTACGACGGTGAGCCCGTCGGCTGTGCGGGGGTGCGGCTCCTGGACCCGGCCACCGCCGAACTGACCCGGGTCTTCCTGCACGAGAGACGGCGCGGCCGGGGCGGCGCCCCTCTGCTCGTGACCGCCGCCGAGCGGGCGGCCCGCGACCTCGGTGCCACGCGCATGATCCTCGACACGCGCGGCGACCTGGTGGAGGCCCGTGCCCTGTACGCCCGCCTCGGCTACACGGAGACCGGGCGGCACAACGACGACCGGTACGCCGAGCACTGGTTCCGCAAGAACCTGGACCCGGGGGCACGGGCCCCGACGCGAACCGGGACCTCAGCTGAACCAGCGACTAGCTGAACTTCGGCGCGCGCTCGCTCTGCGGCTGCTCGCGCCGCGAGCCGCACATCTCGTCGGTCAGCTGCCGCACCAGCCGGTCCAGGTCGGTGGGCCGGTCCGGTCCCCACCAGTCGCCCAGCAGCTCCGCCAGCGAGTCCTCGCGGGCCTGGGCCAGCCGGTCGGCGACCTCACGGCCCCGGTCGGTCAGATACAGGTCGAGTCCCTCGCGCACGGCCAGCCGCCGCTCCTCGACCTGGCGGGCGGCCGCCATGACGAGGTGCAGCGGAATGGAACCGTCCTCGGCGAGCACACCGGGCTCCACCGAGCCGTACTTCCGCGTCCGCAGCAGTAGCCAGCTCGCCCCGGGCAGCAGGTCGTACCCGGCCCGTTCGGTGATCCTGCGGTAGACCTCCCGCCGCCCGTCACGGGTGCCGAGCAGCGACAGCGCGCGGCACACCTCGTCGTACGAGGACCGCTCGACCGGGTTGGAGGCCAGCGTCTCCGTCCCGTCCGGCGCCGTCACCGAGACGCGCAGCCGGTCCTCCTTCAGGAACCACGCCAGTACGAAGCCGAGGACGGCGACCGGAGCCGCGTACAGGAAGACATCGGTGATGGAGGCCGAGAACGCGTGCAGGGCCGCCGGGCGCAGCGGCGGCGACAGCAGGCCGATTCCGCGCGGATCGGCCCGGAGCGCGCCCGGTGTGACCCCGGGCGGCAGGTGCAGGCCCCGGAAGGCGGCGGCGAGTTCGGTGCCGAGGCGGCTCGCGAAGACCGTGCCGAAGATGGCGACGCCGAACGAGGCGCCGATGGAGCGGAAGAAGGTCGCGCCGGAGGTGGCGACGCCGAGATCCTCGTAGGAGACGGCGTTCTGCACGATGAGCACGAGGACCTGCATGACCAGGCCGAGGCCCAGGCCGAGAACGAAGAAATACGTGCTCATCACGGCCGTGGAGCTGTGCTCGTCGAGCCGGTGCAGCAGGAGCAGTCCGATCGTGGTGACCCCGGTGCCGGCGATCGGGAACACCTTCCAGCGGCCGGTGCGGCTGACGATCTGCCCGGAGACGGTCGAGGACAGCATCAGGCCCACCACCATCGGCAGCATGTGCACACCCGACATGGTCGGGGAGATGCCGTGCACGACCTGGAGGAACGTGGGCAGGTAGGTCATCGCGCCGAACATCGCGAAGCCGACGATGAAGCTGATGAGGGCGGCGAGCGTGAAGGTGCGGATGCGGAAGAGATCCAGCGGCAGGACGGGTTCGGCGGCCCTGCGTTCCACGCCGACGAACACCACGGCCAGGACGACGCCGAGTACGACGAGCCCGATGATCTGGGGCGAGCCCCAGGCCCAGGTGGTGCCGCCGAGGGAGGCGACCAGGACCAGACAGGTGGCGACCGCGGCGATCAGCGAGGTGCCGAGGTAGTCGATGACGTGGTGGGCGGTCCGGCGCGGGATGCGCAGGGAGGTGGCGATCACCGCGAGGGCGACGATGCCGACGGGCAGGTTGACGTAGAAGACCCAGCGCCAGCTCAGATGCTCGGTGAGCAGGCCGCCGAGCAGCGGCCCGAGCACGCTGGTGGTGCCGAAGACCGCGCCGAACAGTCCCTGGTAACGGCCGCGTTCGCGCGGCGGGACGATGTCCCCGACGATCGCCATCGACAGCACGATCAGGCCACCGCCGCCCAGGCCCTGCAAGGCCCGGAAGGCGATGAGCTGGGGCATGTCACGGGCCATGCCGCACAGCATGGAGCCGACCAGGAAGATCACTATCGCGAGCTGGAAGAGTCTCTTGCGGCCGTACTGGTCGCCGAGCTTGCCCCACAGCGGGGTGGCGGCGGTCGACGCCAGCAGATAGGCGGTGACCACCCAGGACAGATGGTCCAGTCCGCCCAGGTCGCTGACGATGGTGGGCAGCGCGGTCGACACGATGGTCTGGTCGAGCGCGGCGAGCAGCAGTCCGAGGAGCAGGGCGCCGATCGGGACGAGCACGTTTCCGGGGACGCCTTGTGCGCCCTCGGCGTCCTGAGCGGTGCCGTGCGTCTCCAGGGCCATGGGACCTCCCGGGGCTCCCTTTTTCCCGTCTTTCCATCGTGAGTGGTGTCACCCGTTATGGCCTGTTGAGTCCCGTGAGATCACTTCGGAATCCGTCATTCCGGGGGCTTCCGAGTAGGAGATGTGTGGGAGGTCTGCATAATCTCTGGAGATCACGCGGGGACGCGTGGGGAGGGGACGCAGATATGACGGATCCGACGGGCGGCGCAGACCCGAGGGACGAGGCAGGCCCGAGGGGCGGCGCAGACCCGAAGGGCGGCCCGTGCCCGGAGTGCGGGGCGCCGCGGGGGCCGGACAACACCGCGTCCTGCTCCTGCGCCCAACGCGCCGCCGACGCCCTCCGCGATACCCGCACGGCGGAGGCGGCGGCAGCGGAGGACTTCGATCCGCTCCGCATCCGGCCGTACGTCGACCTGGACACCAACCTGACCACGGTCCTGGCCGAGGCAGCGCCCGGAAACGCGAACGGCACCAGAACGCCGACCTCCACCGGGACCACGACCAAGGTCACGACCGAGGCCACGACTGGCGAACCGACCGGCGAACCGACCGGGGGCGCGGGCGCGGGTTCCGGCGCGGGCCGGGGAGCGGGTTCCGGCGCGGGCCTGGGAGCGGCTACTGACGTAGGCACCCGTGCGGATGGTGGTGCGGGCGCGCGCCGGGGGGCGGCTACTGGCGCAGGCACCGGTGCGGGTGGCGGGTCGGCGGCAGGTTGGCGCACCGACGCAGGTCCGGGAATGGGCGCGGGTGCGCGCTCCGGCGCGGGCACCAGGTCAGCTGTCGGCCCGGGTGCTGGCGCTGGCGGCCGGGACGCGGGTGCGGGAGTTGCCGCAACCCCTGCCATGGGTGCTGCCCCAGGCCCTGCGGCGGGCTTTGCGGCCACGGGTGCGGGCATGGGCGTCCGCGCGGGTTCCCGGACGTATGCCGGGGATGCCGAAGGCGGTGGCGGGGGCTCCCGCGCGGGCGCGGCCGAGGCCACGACTGCGAACCCGGACGCGGGCAGGGGATCGGGACCCGATGCGAGTACCGGAGCAGCCAAGGACGCCGGAGTGAACCCGGGCGCCCCCGCGGGCCCCGGTGCACCCACCAGGGCTGCCGAAAGCGCGAGCGCGGGCTCCCCGGCGGGCGCGGACGGGGCCACCGCGCACCCGGACGCAGGTGTCGGCGCGGGCTCCGGCACGGGCGATACCTCGGGTGGGGACGTCACCATGGAGTTGCGGCGGGTCGGTGCCGCCGGCGCTGCCGGTGCCGGGGCGATGGACGTGGCGTCTCCGGGGGACGAGGCCACCATGGTGTTGCGGCGGATCGAGGACGTCGGGGCCGGTGCGGCCCTGCCCACGCCGCTGGGGACCACGGCATCCGCGCCGAGTGCGGTCGATCTGGATCGGTTCGATCCGAAGCGGCGCGAGCGGTACGAGGGTGGTGCCGCGGCCGGTGATGCGGCACCGGGGCCTCGGCGCCGCCGTACCGTTCTGCTCTCGGTCGCCGGAGCGGCGGTCGCCACCGTCGCGGTGGCCGGTTTCGCGAGCGGGCTGTTCACCTACGACACGCCCTCGCGGGACGGGGCGGCCCCCGCGGACATCCGCGCAAGCGTGCCCGAGCGGACGAGCGAGGCGGCCACGACGAAGGCGGCCACGGCCCCCACCTCCGCTCCCCCGGCCGCCACCATTCCCTCCGCGCCCACCAGCCCCACGCCGACGACCTCCCCCACCCCCTCGGCGCCGCGGTCGAGCGCGACCACCCCCTCCGCCACTCCGTCCCGCTCCCCCGAACCGTCCGACACGGCGACGTCCGCCGACCCGGCCGAGGCCACAACCCCCGCCCCGAGCCCGGTCCTGCGACGCGGCGACCAGGGCCCCGAGGTCACCGAACTTCAGCTCCGCCTCAAGCAGTTGAACCAGTACTGGGGTCCCGCCAACGGCCACTTCGACAACCACCTGGAAAACGCCGTACGCGGCTACCAGTGGGCCCATGGCATCCGCTCGGACGAGTTCGGCGTCTACGGCACGGCCACGCGGGCGAGCCTGGAGTCGCAGACCTCCCAGCCCTGAGCCCCGCTTCGCCGCCTGGCCACGCCCCGCCGCCCCGATCCACCGTCCCGCTCCACCGCAACGGACCCCACCCCGCCCGCCGGGCCCTGGACTCACCCGGACTCACCCGGACTCATCCGGGATCTTCCAGGCCCGCGGGCGGCTCCTCGTGCGCGTACTTGAGCCCCATCCGCGCGTCCACCCGCTCCGCCGCCGCGACCTCCGCCCAGAAGCGGTGCGTGCTCACGAACACCGCAAGCTCGTGCTCCCGCTGCCGCAACTTCTCCACCTCGGCCTGTTCGTCGTCCGTCCAACCCGGGGACGCGGGCCGCTCCATCTTCCGCCAGCCCTGATCGTCACTGAAGGCATCCAGCGGCTCGACCGACCAGGGGAGCCGCTTCAGCAGGGCCGACAGCTCGGCCCGGACCTGATGCAGCTCCTCCTGACCAGCGAGCAGGTCACTCGGAAAGTCATAGGTCTTAGCCACACGACAATGCTACGCCTGTTCGATTTTGGGATGCGAGTTCCTTCCACCACTTCACACGAACGTGTGCCCCGGCCGAGCGCTACAGCTGGCCGGTGAGGTTCTCGCGGTGCCACGTACGGGATGGTGCGGCGCACGCGTGCCGCCGGCGAGCGTATGGACCGGGTGAGCCTGCCCGCACTGTTGCTGGAGTGGAACTCGCATCGCGACGACCTTCGCGCCTCGGGAAAGCTGCCCGCCTCCAGTGAGCAGCAGTTGTGATCACGCCGTGCCCGGCCGACCGATCCGGGTCAACACCAAGCAGAGAGTGTCCATCATGACCGACTCCGACCTGTCCGACAGCGGGCCGACAGCGGCGACGAGACGGCAGTCGATGAACTGATCGAACTCGCCACCGAGCAAGGTGACCTGAGCGAGCTGCGCCGCCTCGCCGACCGAGGCAACATCACCGCGGCCGAACAGCTCGCAGAGCTCAGTGCCGAGTGATCTCTTCGGTCGTACTCGGTTCCGTTCGCTCCGCCCCACCCCTCACAGGCCATGAGGGAGACTGGGCGCATGTGCCGGAGTATCAAGACCCTGCGTCCGCCCGCGCTGCCCGAGGAGGCCACGGAGGAGGACATCCGCGCCGCGGCGCTTCAGTACGTGCGGAAGGTGTCCGGGTTCCGGGCGCCCGCCGCACACAACCGGGAGGTGTTCGACCGGGCCGTGGACGCGGTCGCGCGGGCGACCGCCGAACTCCTCGACGGGCTGGAGGTCCGGGGCGGGGGGCGCTCCGCGGGGGGCTCCGCGGAAACGGCGTGATGCGTCGGCGGTCGTCCGCGGGTTCGTTGTGGCTGGTCGCGCAGCTCCCCGCGCCCCTCATACGACAACCGTCGGCGGTCGTCCGCGGGTTCGTCGTGGTTGATCGCGCAGCTCCCCGCGCCCCTCATACGACAACCGTCGGCGGTCGTCCGCGGGTTCGTCGTGGCCGGTCGCGCAGTTCCCCGCGCCCCTACCGGGCGCGTTCCCCATGCCCTAGCGGGAGCGTGTTACGCGGGGCTGCGGCGCATCCAGTACGTTGCCGCTGCTCCGGCTGCGAACAGGGCGGCCAGGGAGACTCCCGTGGCCAGCCAGGTGGCGCCCAGCCATTGCGCGCCGAAGTAGCCGAGGGCGACGCTGTACGCGGCCCAGGACAGGCCGGCCAGGGCCGACCAGGGGAGGAAGTCGCGGGCGCGGCGGTGGGCGGCGCCCGCGCAGAAGGAGACGATCGAGCGGCCGGCCGGGGCGAAGCGGGCCAGGATCACCAGGGTCCCGCCGCCCCGCGAGAGCGCCGCACCGAGACGTTCCTGCGCCGAGGTCAGGCGGCGGGAGCGGGCGATCGCGCGATCCAGTCGCGCCCCGCCGCGCCAGGCCAGGCGGTACGCCACCAGGTCGCCGAGGACGGACGCGGTGGCCGCGGAGAGGATCAGGACGAGCATGTCGGGCACCGCGTGCGGGACCTGCCCGGTCGCCGCGCCGGAACCGGCCGCCGCCGTGGTGGCCGCCGTGATCACCAACACCCCGCTCGGCAGCACCGGCAGGAACACGTCCAGCAGAACCGACAGGGCCACCATGGCGTATATCCATGGGCTGCCGGTCAGCGACCCCATGCTCTCCCACACGACGACTCCCGTTGCTCCCCCGTTGACAGCCATACAGCGTACGCGGCGGGTGTGACAGCGGGGACGCGGGGGGCGAAAGAGGCTGGGGAGATGAAATGGTACGGCGCCCTTCCCCTGCGCGAACCGGGGGTGAAGGGCGCCGTAACGGGATGGGTCAGACGGCCACCGGCTCCTGCTCCGCCGTCTGCTCCCGCGCGCCGGACGTGCGCCGGGCGAAGAGTCCGTCCAGGCCGAGCGCGCCGGAGCCGGTGAAGACGAGCAGGAGGAAGGCCCAGGAGAACAGGGCCGGCAGCTCGCCGCCGTTCTGTATCGGCCACAGGGCGGTCTCCTGGTGCACGGTGAAGTAGGCGTACGCCATGGAGCCCGAGGCGATCAGGGCCGCGGCCCGGGTGCCGAGGCCGAGCAGCACGAGGACGCCGCCCACGAGCTGGATGACGGCCGCGTACCAGCCGGGCCAGGTTCCGGCGTCGATCGTGCCGCCGTCGGTGCCCGCGGCACCGCCGAGGACGCCGAAGAGCGAGGCGGCGCCGTGCACGGCGAAGAGCAGGCCGATGACGACCCGGAACAGGCCGATGACATACGGCTGAGCGGAGTTGAGTCGAGCGGACATATGGGGGTTCTCCTCTTCGGTTTCGGTCGGGCCGGCCGGGGACGGGCCGGTCTGGGGGCGGGGTACCGAACGAGGAAACCAGGTTAGGTGGACCTAATCAATGCTTGCAACTTCAACATTCGGCCGCGGTGTTCCGCCTCCGCTCGCGGTTCCGCTTCCGCTCGCGGTCGCACCTCCGCCCCGGCCGCCCGCAGCACCGCCCGCGCCACCGCGTCCGCGTCGGACAGCGTGACCGAATCCACCCCGGGCCGGGCCCCCGCCGCGGTCACCCAGTGCACCCCTTCGGTGGGCACCCCGAACGCGAACCTCCCTGCGTGCGGCCTACCTTGACGGTCCATCAAGAAGTAGGGGCGCGCCGTCACATCCAGCCCTCCGGTCTCATAGCCGTCGACGGTGTGTGGCCGACATTCGCCGGTCCGCAGCAGTCGGGCGAGCAACGCGTCGGCGGTGCGTCGCAGATCGGGTTCCGGAAGACGCGCCTCTATGAGAGTCGTCACACGCACCGCCGAGCCGGGCACGTCCGGTGAGTGCGCCGTCCAGGCCCCGTCCGCGCAGCGCACCGCCAGCCGCGGCCCGAGCACCTCCACCACCCCCGCGTCCAGCAGCGCGGTCAGCTCCTCGATGCGCCGCCGTGGCGGGCCGATGGACAGGAACGCGTTGAGCGGGGTGTACCAGCCATCCAGGTGGTCCCGGCGGGAGGTGCCGGCCAGCCCGCCGTGGTCGACCACGAGCCGTATCTCGTTGCGCAGATCGCGCAGCACGTCCAGGGCCGCCTTCAGCGGGCCTGCGACATTGCCGAGGGCGGCCTGCGCGGCGTCCTCACGCAGATGGTCGCGCAGCCACACTCGCCACTGCCGCCGGTCCGCGAAGTCCCGCCCGGCGTGCGGCCGGGAGACCCGCTCCCAACTCCAGCGGTCGGCGTCCCGGACCCCGAACTCGTCCAGCAGCAGGGCTTCTTGCGGATCGCCGTGCGGGACGGCCAGGAACCGCTCGGCGAAGTCGGAGCGCCGGGTCAGCGCGCCGTAGTAGACGGTCTCCACCTCCTTGGCGACCAGCGGCCAGACCTCCGCGCGGAAGTCCGGCGGCTCACCGGAGTCCGCGCGCTTGCGGAAGCCCGCGATCGCCTCCGGGGTCAGGACGCGCGGGGTGTGCCGGCCGTACGGGCCCTTCGCGTTGTCGCCGCGCGCCTGGTAGGGGACCCCGCGCCGGGAACCGGCGTACAGCCGCGGCTCGTCGCCGGACGGGATGTAGCGCAGGGTGCCGTCGGCGCCGCGGGTGAAGCGTCCGCCCCGGCCGGTGGTCAACAGGGCTATGTGGTCGAAGAAGTTGAGGCCCAGGCCGCGCAGCAGCACCGGCTCGCCGGGCGCGAGCGGGGCGAGGTCGACGTCCGCCGGGTTGGCGGGCGGTATATGGCGCAGGCCGTGGCGCTCGGCGTACTCGGTCAGCTCCCGCTGTGTGCGCTCCGCGACCTCCGGGAGGTGACCCTGGGCGAGGACCACCGCCGACAGTCCGGCCAGGGTCCGGCCGTCGTCCAGGGTGAGCACCTGCCGGCCGTCACCGGCGTCGTCGAGCCGTACGGCGCGGGCCCGGTGGGTCCGTACGCGTACGGTGTCCGGCGCGTGCCGCACGATCCGGGCGAACACCCACTCCAGATAGCGGCCGTAGTGGGCGCGGGTCGGGTAGTCGTCCGGGTCCAGCTCGCCGTCCGCCCACTCGTAGAGGCTGGGGCCGGGCCGGATCGGCCCCGAGCAGTCGACGCTCTCGTCGGTGAACAGCGTCACCTGGCAGGCCACGGTGTTCATCAGCAGTTCCGGCGACTGGGCGGGGTGCCAGACGCGGCCCGGTCCGGGCGGCGCCGGGTCGATCACATGGACCGTCAGCCGGACACCGGGCGGGAGCAGCTCCGGCGCCGAGGCGCAGAGGCGTTCCAGGACGCTGGTACCGCGTGGACCGGCGCCGACCAGGGCGACGGAGACCGCAGAGGATTCCTCGGTCGGTGCAGACAAAGGTGAGACTCCCGGGCATTTGGGGCGCAAGGCGGTGAAACGTCCGCAGGAAGCGGACGGTCCGCCTCATCATGCCGCCGCCCACCACGGAAGCCAACGCGGATCCCACAGGTCCCGGTTGTCCCTCATGGACCGGTCAGGAGGGACTCCTCCACGGTCGTCAACCTCCCGTCCGGGCGGACCCGTTCCAGCCGCAGCCGGGCCGAACGCCCCCTCAGCGTCAGCGTCATGAGCTGGTTGCCGAACCAGGGCCCGCCCGTCCTGCGCCAGTCGACCGGCGGCTTCGGGCAGCGGCCGTGCCGGACGAACCGGCGGCCCAGGACCCGGGCCGCCGCGCTCCAGCCGAAGCGGAAACCGAGGCGGATCGAGCGCGGGATGGAGTTGTGCACCGGGGAGCAGGTGAGTTGCAGGACCCGGGCGTCGGGCGGGCCGGCCGGCCAGGACGGCTCGGCGACATAGGCATGGTGCACGTCTCCGGACAGGACAAGGACGCCGGCCGGCGCCCCCGGCCCGGAGCCGGCCTCGGCGAGCAGTGCGGCCAGGGCGGCGAAGGACTCCGGGAAGGCCGCCCAGTGCTCCAGGTCGGCCCGGCGGCGCAGGTCCTCGCCGAACCGCGCCCAGCGGGCCCCGCGTTCGCCCCGGCACAGCGCCGCGTTCCAGGTCTCGGCGTCGTGCACCAGGTGCGGCAGCAGCCAGGGCAGCGAACTGCCGATCAGCAGGTGGTCGCAGGAGCCGCGGTCGGCCAGGGCCTGCTCGCGCAGCCAGGCCGCCTCACCCGGGTCGAGCATCGCGCGGCCGTCCTCGTCGAGCACCCGGGCCGCCCGGGTGTCCACCATCAGCAGCCGGACCCGCCCGAAGTCCCGGCGGTAACTCCAGCGGACCGATTCGGGGCGGGCGTCGGCCTCGGCGGCGAAGGCGCGCAGCACGTCGGTGGCGTCGGGGGTCTCGCGTACGGCCGCGTACAGCGGGTCGGCGGCGAGTTCGGCCGGGGACAGGTTGCCCAGGTGCTGGTGGACCCAGTAGGACATCAGGCCGCTCAGCAGCCGCTCACGCCACCAGTCGGTGGCCCGCATGTCGGCGAGCCAGGCGGCGGAGGTGTTCCAGTCGTCGATCACATCATGGTCGTCGAAGATCATGCAGCTGGGCACGGTGGACAGCAGCCAGCGCACCTCGGGGTCGAGCCAGGACTCGTAGTAGAGCCAGGTGTACTCCTCGTAGTCCGCGACCTCGCCGCCCGGGGGATCGCTCAGGTCGCGGCGTGCGGCGAGGCGGCGGCGGATCGCGCCGGAGGTCTCGTCGGCGTACACCTGGTCGCCCAACAGCAGCAGGACGTCGGGGCGTTCGCCGTCCGGGTCGGCGGCCAGCCGGGCGGCGAGCGAGTCCAGCGCGTCGGGGCCGACCCGGTCGTGCCCGTCGGCCGGGGGCGCGGCCCAGCGGCAGGAGCCGAAGGCGAGGCGCACGGTGTCGCCCGCGGCGGGCGTGCGGATCTCGGAGGGCGGGAAGGGCGAGTCGGGCAGCGGCCACACGTGCGTGCCGTCCAGGAGCACCTCGTACGCCGCTGACGTGCCCGGCGTGAGCCCGGTGACCTGGACCAGGGCGTAGTGATGGCCCGCGATCTGGAAGGTGTGGGCCGCGCCGCCCGCGCCGTCGGTACAGCGCACCTCGGCGGCGCACGGCCGGCTCGCCTCGACCCAGACGGTCGCGGACGCGCCGTCGGCGTACCTCAGTAGTGGTCCCAGGCGCAGTTCGGCCACGATCACCCTCCTCCGTCGTCCCGTACGGTACGGAACGACGGAGGCGGGCGGGACGGTTCCGGAGATCAGCAGCCGCTGAGGTAGCTGGTGAGCGCGCTCTTCTCGGCGGAGTCGACGGAGAGGTTGTAGTAGTACTTCACCTGGACCCAGGCGCGGACGTACGTGCAGCTGTAGGCCGTGCGGGACGGCATCCACTCGGCCGGGTCCTTGTCACCCTTCGCCTGGTTCACGCTGTCGGTGACGGCGATGAGCTGCGGACGGGTCAGGTCGTTGGCGAACGCCTGGCGCTGGGCGGTGGTCCACTTGCCGGCGCCGGAGTCCCATGCCTCGGCGAGCGGGACGACGTGGTCGATGTCGAGGTCGGAGGCGGCGCTCCAGGTGGCGCCGTCGTACGGGGAGTACCAGCTGCCGCTGGTGGCGGCGCAGGAGGAGTCGGTGACGACGTTCGAGCCGTCGCGCTTGAGGACCGTCTCACGGGTGTTGCAGGTGCCGCTGATGGTGATCCAGTGGGGGAAGAGATCACGGCTGTAGCCGGTGCGGTTCTCGGTGGCCACGGTGAGCTGCGAGAGGTAGCTGCGGGCGGTGGCGCCGCTGACCGGGGTGGGGAGCGCGGCGGAGGCGGTCGGGGAGTTGAAGAGCGCGACGGAGGCTATGAGAGCGGTGAACGCGGCGAGTATGCTGACTCGTTGACGCGCGTAGAACTTGGCCATGCGAACTCCCTTGAAGGGTGGGGGGATTGGGGTGCGGGCGTGGGAATGCTCGCGGCCCCGCCTTGCGCGCAGGTGTGTGTCCGGTAAGAAGTTAGTGACGCGAACATGACACGACAAGGTTCACGCTGAACTTTTCATCGGCGGCAGCACGGTGCCGCGACCGGGCGACGTCGGCCGGGGGCGGGCGCCGGGGGCGCCGGGGGCGCCGGACGCCAAGGGACGCCGGGGCACGCCGGGAGGTGCCGATCGCGACAGGACGCCAGGTCACGCCGGGCGAATCCGATACCGCCGGGACGCAGGGAGGCGGCGAGCACCCCGAACACCGCAGGGCGCCGGGGCACGCCGGAAGGCGCCGACAGGCACCGGACGAGGTGGATGCCGCGGGGCGGCGGGAGGTGCGGAGTGGAGCTGAACGACGGGTGAACGGTTGACGGGGGTGGTGGCGGGATGCCGGAATTGTTTTGTACCGTAAGAAAACAAAGTGGCTCCGCTCGCTTTCCCTGACCGGCGGGCGGGGTCGCCTTGTCCCTTCTCGGGGTCGCCTTGCCCCTTCGGGGCCGCGACCGGCGTCCCCGGCACCTGCCACCGCCTGTCACCCGCTTGCCACCCACCCGCCTGCCGTCGTCTCGGAGCTGCCCATGCCGCCCACCGTCCTCACCGCCCGCGCCCTGCTGCTCGACATGGACGGCACGCTCGTCAACTCCGACGCGGTCGTGGAACGCATCTGGCGGCGCTGGGCCGAGCGGCACGGGCTGGACGGCGACAAGGTGATGAAGGTCGTGCACGGCCGCCAAGGGCACGCCTCGATGGCCGTCCTGCTGCCCGACCGGCCCGTCGAACAGAACCTCGCCGACAACGCCCGCATGCTCGCCGAGGAGACCGCCGACATGGACGGCGTAGTCGAGATCCCCGGCGCGAGCGTCTTCCTGCGGGCCCTGCGCGGACTGCCACACGCCCTCGTGACCTCCGCCGACACAGCCCTGTCCACGGCGCGGATGGCCGCGGCCGGGCTGGCCCAGCCGGACGTCCGCGTCACGGCCGAGTCGGTCGGCGCGAGCAAGCCCGACCCCGCGGGCTTCCTGAAGGGCGCCGCGGAACTCGGCGTCGCCCCCGCCGACTGTCTGGTCTTCGAGGACTCCGGAGCGGGAATCGCCGCGGGTCGCGCCGCGGGCATGCGGGTCGTGGGAGTGGGCCCGCGCGCCGGCGTACACGCGCCGGACGTCCTGGTGAACGACCTGACCCGAGTACGCCCGGAGCGGGCGGAGGACGGCACGATCCGGGTACACCTCGGCTGACACGGACCGCCGCCGCGCCGTCCCCTCGCCGCTCTGGTCGGCTGGTCGCCCCTGCGGTCGGCTAGTCGCCGCCGGACCGGTTCGGGCTCCGGCGCCGGCGCCGGCGCTTCTCAGAAGCGCGCAGCAATTCGCCCGCGCCAAGCGTCAGGCGCGCCACGCCACGGACCCAACTCGGCCCCCCGCGCTCCGCCCACACCACGCAGACGCACCCGCCGACGACGAGCGCCAAGACGCCCACCAACAGCACGATCATCACGTCCCCCTCCTCCGCATGCACACGATGCCCGCGATCCTCTCAGGTCGCAGACCGGTACCGCGACGGCCCCATGCTCCGCAGCCGATGACCCGCCGGAAAAGCCCTGATCCCGACGCACCGGAAAAGCCCCGGCCCCGGCGCACCACACCCGCCGCACCCGCCCTACCCTCCGCATCCGGGCTCCTTCAGTGCGCCCACGCCCCCGGGCCACCACCCCGCCACTCGATGAGCGCGGACCGGACCACGTCCATCTCGTCCCAGCCCTGCAAGCCGGCCTGCTGCATGAAGCGGGCGATGTCCTGCACGCTGAACGCGCGCCCGAGGATCTCCCCGTCCACGCGCACCCGCCTGCCGCCTTCCTCATCGGGCGGATAGATCACCACGGGTTTCATGCCGGCCATGTCTCCACACTCTCCCCACGCACGGGCGAGCGCACAGCGGACTGCTCCGCGGGCCCTCGGACGGCGGGGGCGAGGTCACGGTCACCTCACGACCGAGGGCGATACAGGGGGTCGTACCGAGGTCCGTGCAGGAGGCCATACCGGTGGCCGCACAGGAGGCCGTACCGGCGGGGGACCACACCGGGGCCCGGGCCGCTCACTCCGCCGGGTCCTCCTCTGTGCGCCGGACGGCCTTCTTCACGGCCTGTTCCACCTCGTGCCGGTTGGCCTCGGTCGCCTTGGCGTGCTCGGTGATCGCCACCTGTGCGGCCTCGGCCGCCTCGCACCAACGGCGCCACTGTGCGTCGTAGTCGTCGCCGCTGAGCCCGGCGAGCCTCGCCCGCTCTTCCTCGGCGGTGCGTTCCAGTGCGATGAGCCGATCGGGGATGTCTGCCACGTGCACGGATGTTAGGCCGGACCCGACGAAGCCCCGCCTCGACCCGCGAGGCAGGGGCCAGATGGACGCGGTCTACTCCGCGGTACTCCGCTGATGGGAAAGAACGGCCCGGTCGGACCAGTTCGACGTGCGCTCCGGACACCGCCGCCGGTGTGATGAGCACGTCCCTCAAGCGACTCCCGGAGGTATTCCATGCGCATGCGCTCCATCGCCGCTGCCGCCGCACTGGCGAGCGCACTCACCGTCTTCGGTGCCACGGCCGCCCAGGCCGACCCCGACCCGACGACCGGCACCGCGGTCGGCAGCCCGGGCGTCGTCTCCGGAAACGTCACCCAGGTCCCGGTGCAGATCCCGGTCAACCTGTGCGGCAACAGCATCGACCTCGTCGCCCTCCTGAACCCCACCTTCGGCAACACCTGCACCAACAGCTGACCCGGGCCTCCCCGATGCTCCCGTACCCCACCGACGCAACGGCGGGGTACGGGAGCGCGGAGCGCTGGAAACGGCCCCCCGGAGATCACTCCGAGGGGCCGCAAAACCTAGCTGACCAGGGCATTACCTACTGGTGGGCGCGGACGGTTTCGAACCGCCGACATCCTGCTTGTAAGGCAGGCGCTCTACCCCTGAGCTACGCACCCCGAACGAGTCGACAGCCTACATTGCCGACGCCGGTGCGCCGCAAACCCGTATGCGGGGGTTATCCCCACCGTCGATGCGGGCGTGGGCCGGATCGTCACACAGGGCGTGCGTCCATAGCGTCGGGGTACACCCGCACCGTCCTGCTCAGGGGGAGTCTCGTCATGGTTCATTCCGTTTTTGCCCGCGTGGCCGTTGCCGTGGGTGGTGTCGTGGTGGTCGTCGCCGGGGTCGCCGGCTGTGGCGCCTCCGCCGAGGACGACAAGCATCCCGATCACCGGTCCTTCGCACTGCACGGACGTACCCTCACCGTCGACTCCGACGACTCGGCGCTGGAGATCGTCGCCGCGGACTCGGCCGAGGCGGGCACCGTCGAGGTCACCCGGTGGTTCCAGGGATCGGTCGTCGTCGGCGGCGACCCGCGGGTGACCTGGTCGATGAAGGACGACCGGCTGGTGCTGCGGATGAAGTGCTCCGGCCTGGTCGCCGACTGTTCGGCCAGGCACCGCATCGAGGTGCCGCGCGGGATCGCCGTCAAGGTGGAGGACGACGACGGCAGCGTGCGCGCACGCGGGTTCGAGGACGCGCTCACCATCCGTACGCATGACGGCTCCGTGCGCGTCACCGACTCCAGCGGCCCGCTGGAACTGCGTGCGGACGACGGCTCCGTACGCGCCGAGGTGTCCTCGCCCACGGTCCGGGCGACCTCCCACGACGGTTCGGTCCGCCTCCGGCTCCGGGCCGTACCCGACCTGGTGGACGCCCGTACCGACGACGGCTCCGTCACCATCGACCTGCCCCGCGCCGGGTACCGGGTGACGACCGGCGCGGACGACGGCTCGGTGGATGTGTCCGTGCCGCGCGACGACTCCAGTGCCCACGCGGTCGCCGCCCACACCGACGACGGGAAGATCACGGTACGAACCGCGAACTGAACGGCCCGTGTGTTCGTCCTCTACGGGTGGGAGAATGACACCACCGAGGACGCAGCACAGCACGGGAGAGGGATGTGACGGCGACACCGGCGACGACACCATCGCAGCCGTACCCGCCGTTCGCACGGCTCCGGCGTGGCAGGCGCGGCACCTCGGCCCTCGGGGACGTCCTTACGCTGATGGGCCTGCCCGTGCTCGTCGCCCTCGCGGTGCCCGGCGCGTTCGCCGGCGGCGGCACCCGGCGCTGGTTCGGCGGGCGGGCGGAGGGCCAGCGGGCGCAGGCGCAGGCCGCGAAGGACGCCGCTGCGTCCGCGTTCTACGAGCTGGACACGGCCCAGCGCGATCTCAGGATCTCGATCGAGACGATCACGGCCGTCGACGACTCTCCCGCGGCCCGGCGTGCCGTCTCCGACTTCGAGGCGCTCGGCCGGCGCATCGACGAGGCCAGCCACCGCTATATCGAAGCGGTCGACGCGCATGACCTGGACCGGGACGACCTGGAGGCATCCGTGGCCTCCCGGGCGCGCGGCGAGCTGACCGCGGCCAAGGAGGAACTGGTCCGCGTCAAGCAGGAGCTGGACCGGTTCGGCGAGGGGCTCGGGCCGCTGCTCGGCAAGGCCGAGACCCGGCTGGCCCGGCTGGCGCCCGCCGTGGAACGGGCCCGGCAGGCACTGCTCGCCGCGTCGAACGCGCTGGACGCCGTACGCGGGACGGGGCTGAAGGCGGACGACCTCGCCGCCCGGCTCGCGGCACTCTCCCCCGAGCTGACCCGGCTGAACCAGGGCGCCGGGCAGCACGGGGTGGAGCCGACGCTGGAGCGGGCCGAGCGGGTGGCGCGGGAGGCGGAGGCAATCCGGGTCGAGGCGGAGCGGCTGCCGGAGAAGGCCGCCGAGATCGATCACCGGCTGGTGAGCCTGCGGACCCGGGCGCAGGCCCTGACCACCCGGGCCGGGCAGGTCGACCCGGTGCTGAGCGAGTTGCGCCGCCGGTTCGCGGCCGCCTGCTGGCAGGACCTCCAGCAGGTGCCGGGGCAGGCCGCCGAGAACGTGCGGCAGGCCGAGCTGAAGCTGCGGGAGGCGCAGACGGCCCGGGACGCGCAGCGCTGGGCGGACGCGACGTCGCTGCTGTCGACCGTACGGGCGCTGCTGAACACCACGGACGAGGCGGTGTCGGCGGCCGGTGACCGGCTGACGCGGCTGAACGCCGTGCAGAAGGATCCGCAGCGGGAGATCGAGCGGACCCGGTTCGCGATCCGGGACGCGCAGCGGCTGGCCATGGCGGGCCGGGCCACCCCGGACCCGCGGGACGCCCGGCCGCTGGACGACTCGGTGGCCCGCCTTGAGCGGGCGATCGCCGCGATGGAGGGGCGCCACCCCGACTACTGGCACTTCCTGACCGAGACGGAGGCGGTGCGGCAGACGGTGGCGCGGGTGGTCTCCCGCATCCGCGAGGAACGCGGCGCGCCCGGCCACTGACCGGTCCGCCGAGGTCGGCTGCGCGGACGGGAGCCCATCGCCGCCGGTCAGCGCCGCCGGTCAGCGCGGCATCGGCTGCTCGCCGTCCGCCTCGGCCCGGCCCCCACCCGACATGGGCCGCCTCACCGGGTCACCGGCACCGGCACCGGCACCGGCACCGGGTCACCGTAGGCCGCCGGACCGGTAGCGGAGCGGGCGGCGTGGTGAGGCGTTTGCCGGTGGGGCGGGGTGGGCGGATATTGAGAGGTACGTATGGCCTGCGCACACGCCCAGGGAGGCGGAGATGGCCGCACACGCAATGCAGTCGGGGACGCGCCGTCGGATCCGGTTCGACGAGCATCTGCCCGTCGACCACCGGCTGAACCTGGTCTACCGGATCGGCGCGGGCCTGATGGGCCTGTTCCTGCTCGCCTTCGGCATCCTCGGCCTGACCGACAACATCGGCTTCTTCAACACGGGCGGGAACACCGCGCTGGGCCTGAACACCAACGGCACGCTCAGCGTCCTGTCGATCTGCGTCGGGCTGCTGCTGTTCGTCGGCATGGTGATCGGCGGGAACTTCGCGTCCACGCTGAACATGACGCTCGGCATCCTGTTCCTGCTCAGCGGCTTCCTGAATCTCGCCCTGCTGGACGGCCGGTACAACTTCCTCGCGTTCCGGATCCAGAACGTGTTGTTCAGCTTCGTGGTCGGTCTCCTGTTGATGGTGTTCGGGATGTACGGGCGGGTCAGCTCGACCCTGCCGCACGACAACCCGTACTGGCGGGCCCGCCACCCCGACCTCGCCGAACCAACCACCCCCCAACTGAACCAGGCCAACGACAGGACAACGCCACGGCAAGGCCGCGCAGCGGATGGTCCCGCCGGTTAGCCTGTGCGCATGCCTCGATACGAGTACCGCTGCCGCAGCTGCGGCGACACCTTCGAACTGAGCCGTCCGATGGCGGAGTCCGCCGCGCCCGCCGTCTGTCCCGCGGGCCACGACGACACGGTGAAGCTCCTGTCGACCGTGGCCGTCGGCGGCTCGGCGTCCGCGCCGTCGTCCGCGCAGTCGTCCGCACCCCGGTCGGGCGCCGGGGGCGGTGGCGGCTGCTGCGGCGGCGGGTGCTGCGGCTAGCATCCGCGGCCGTGACGGCTAAGAACCCTGCCGTGCCGTCCGCAGGAACTCACGCAGGATGCGCTCCCCGGCCAGTACCCCGCGTTCCGGCAGGGCGCTGACCGTGGGTGCCGTCCAGTCGGAATCGGCCAGCTCCCCGTGTCCTGGCCGCCAGCCGTGGTCGGCCGCGAGGAGCAGATCGGCGTCGAGCAGGGAGTCCCCGGCGGCCAGCGTCAGCTCGGCGCCGGTGCGGCGGGCGATCTCGCGCACGGCCGCGCCCTTGGTCAGTGGCTTCGGTACGGCGTAGATCTTGCGGCCCTGGAGGGAGACCGTCCAGCCCCGGCTCTCGGCCCACACGGCGAGTTCCTTCACCCAGTCCTCGGGCAGCAGTTCGCGTTCGACGACCAGGTAGACGAACAGGTCGTCGGCGACGCGCTGCCTGCGTGCCCACGCCGGGTCGGCGGTGGCGGCGAGGTGCTGCCCGACCTCGTCCAGCGGGGCGCACTCGTCGGCCAGCCGGGCCAGCACCCGCGCATGCCAGTCGGGGTCGGACACGCCGTCCACCAGCAGATGCCCGCCGTTGGCGCAGATCGCGTAGGCGGGTGCCGGGCCGGGCAGGTTGATGCGCAGATACTGCTTACGGGTCCGGGTGGTGGTCGGCACGAACACGGCCGTATCACCCAACTCGGTGAGCAATTGGGCGGCGGTCTCCGTCAGATACGACAGCGGCCTGCTCTCATGCACCTCCACGCACAGCAGCCGCGGCGCCCGGGCGTCCGGCATGGTCAGCGCGAGGGCCGCCGCGGAGTAGATCAGCGTGCGGTCGAGGTCGCTCGCCACGAGCACCGGCATCAGACCGTCACCACCCTGCCGTCGGCGCCGGTGGCGCCCCGCGTGTACTTGGGGTGGATCAAACCCACGCAGGTGTACGGGAGTTCGCCGACCTCCTCGACCGGTACGCCGCGCTGCTCGGCCAGCAGGCGTACATGGTCCAGGTCGGCGTCCGCGCCGGCCCGGGCGAGGATCTTCCAGGGCACCCGACGCAGCAGCACCCGGGTGGTCTCGCCCACCCCGGGTTTGACCAGGTTCACGTCGTGGATGCCGTACTCCTCGCTGATGCGCTCGACGGCCGCCCAGCCCGCCCAGCTCGGGGTGCGGTCGGCGGCGGCCAGTTCCCGCACGGCGGCGGCCACCTGGTCCGCGACCTCGGCGAAGCGTGCGGAGACGGCGTCCAGGAAGGCCACCGACAGGTCCGAGCCGGCGAGTTCGCGGTAGAACTTCGCGCCGTGGTAGTCGTGCGGTCCGACCAGGTCGGCACGGAGGACCGTACGCGAGATCAGGCCGGACACCGTGGAGTTGAGGCAGGCGGACGGTATGAGGAAGTCCTCGCGGGTGCCGTAGGTCCGTACGCACGAGCCGGGGTCGGCCAGCACCGCGATCTCCGGGTTAAACCCGGTGATGCCGTCGGACTCCTCGAACTCCCGGAGTGCGTCGGCGAGTTCGCGGGTGATGGCGCCCTTGCCGGTCCAGCCGTCGACGAAGACGACGTCCCGCGGGTCGTGGTGGGCGGCCAGCCAGCGCAGCGCGTTGGCGTCGATGCCCCTGCCGCGCACGATGGAGACGGCGTAGTGCGGCAGGTCGAGTCCGTGCCGGAACTGGGCCCAGCGGCGCATCAGCACGCCGACGGGGGTGCCCGCGCGGGCCAGGGAGACCAGCACCGGGCGGGGGACGGCCCCCTCGCTTGAGCGAGGTCGAGAGAGCGGCAGCTCGGCGATCACCGTCTCGGTGACCACGCCGACCGCCCGCGCCAGCCGTACGGCGGAGGCGTCGAGGGCCGCGTGGAACAGCTTCTGGTACTGCTCGCTCGGCTGGTACTCCACCGGCAGCGACTCGGCGTAGTGCGCCCCGCCGTTCTGGATGGCCTCCTCGCGCTCCTCGGTCGGCGCCTCCAGCGTCACCTCGGAGAGGTCCTGGAGCAGCCAGCCCACCTCGTCCGGTGCGTATGAGGAGAAGGCGGGGCCGCGGAGGGGCTCGGACAGCATGGCGGATCTCTCCTCGCGGGAGGCGGGGACGTACAGGGGCTCGGGGACGTACGACGGTACGACGGCGAGCAGGACATGCGGGGTGTGCTCGCCGAGCCGGGCCAACAGGCCGTCGGGGGCGTGCAGTTCGGGGGTGTCGGCGGCCGAGTCGACGACCGCGACGACGGCGTCGAAGCCGCCGCCCGCCACGTTGTAGGCGTAGCGCTCGCCGGGGCCGTCGGCCGGGTCGTCGTGGGCGGGGAAGACGATGCGGCTGCGTATCGCGTAGCCGGGGTCGTCGACGGCGAGGACGGGCGAACGGGTGGTGGTGGAGTAGCGGACCTCGGCGGTGACGACCTGCTCCAGCTCGCGGGCGAGCCGCAGCGGCGCGTACATCAGCTCCTCGAAGCCGAGGACCAGGACGCGCCGGGCGTCGGCGGTCAGGGCCTCGGCGATACGGGCGGCCATGGCGGGCAGGGCCCGGTCCAGGCGGGCGCGGTGCGCGGGCGTGAACCCGTGCCGCCCGCCGTCGGGCAGCCCGTGCGGCCAGCGCAGCTCGACCCGGCCGAACCGGCCCACGGCACCGCCTACGGCGCCCTCCGCCTCCGTCGCGCCGTACGCCTCCGTCGTGCCGTGCGGCCCGGTCGCGTGGTCTGTGACGCCGGCTGTGAGACCGCCGCCTGTGCCGCCGGGTGCGGGCGTCTCATGGCGGGCGACCAGTGCCCGGCCCTTCTCCAGGACGCCCGCCGGGAGGCGCACGGTGCCCGACGCGGCCGCTACGAGGTCCACGCGGGCGTCGATCTCCCGGGCGAACTCCGTCAGCCGTGCGGTGTCGGCCGGGGAGCGCATGTCGACCAGGGCGACCACCACATAGCGCCGACGCGGATAGCGTTCGTGCAGGTCGCGAATGGTGTTCAGGACCGTGTTCCCGGTGGAGAACTCGTCGTCGACGAGCACCAGCGGGCCGTCGCCGACCAGCAGCGCCGGATCCTCCGGCAGCAGCAGGTGCGAGGTGGCGTGCGAGTGGGACTCCTCGAAGCCGCCGGCCCGTGTCACCCCGCGCACCGGGCGACGCGTGGAGTGCAGATACGGGGCCAGATGCAGGCCGTCGGCGACCGAGTGGCCGAGCCCGGTGGCGGTCTCCGCGTAGCCGAGGACGACCGCGGCGGCGGCCTCCTCGTCGCCGAGCAGCTCGCGCACCCGCCGGCCGAGGGCGACACCGTGGCCGTACACCATGGCCGGCGACTGCGGCACATGCTTGCCGAGCACGTTGGAGACGAGCAGATGCGCCCGCTTGGGATTGCGGCGCAGGGCGAGCCCGACCAGACCCGTCAGGGTGTCGTCGCCCGTCAGCTCGACGCCGAGCCGCTCGGCGACCCAGCTGCCGGACCAGACCCCGGCACTCGCCGCTCTGTGCGTGGTGTGCATGGAATCCGTGGGGTTGTGGGGCGTGGGGTCGGAAGGCATCGGGGTGCCAGGCACGGAGGTGGTGGGCATGGGGGTGGTGGGCATGGGGGTGGGATTCTTGGGGTTCATGGGTTCCTTGTGCCGCGGGCGCTCAGCCGGGTATTCCGGCGGCGAGCAGCTCGACGAAGCCGACGTCCTCGTTGGCGACGCCGAACAACTCGGCGCGCAGCAGGGTCCGCTCGGCCCAGGCGCGGTGCGGCTTCACCTCGTTCATCTTGTTGGTGTACGCCGACCGGAGTACACCCCCGCCGCCCCGTTCCGGCCGCAGGATGTCCTGGGCGTCGCTGAACTCCTCGTGACTGACCACGGACAGTGCGTGCACGGGCAGCACATGGGAGGGGTGGATGCAGGTCTTGCCGAGCAGGCCGTTGGCCTGGTCCAGGGAGATCTCCCGCAGCAGTCCGTCCATCGCGTGCTCGATGAGCCGCTCACGCAGCTCGACAGCCTGCCCCTGGAGGAAGGGGCTGCTGCGCAGCATCGGCTTGAACATGCGCTCCGGGACCCGGAAGTACTCCCACACCGGTCCGGTGACCGTGAAGCCGGTGCCGTCGGCCCGGCCCAGCATGTTGACCACGTCGGCGATCACGGAGGCGACGACCTGGACGTCGTACGCCGTCATGTCGGGCGCCCGGCGCAGCCCGTAGGAGGAGCAGAAATCGGTCACGCCCAGGCGCAGCGCGAGCACCCGGTCGCGGTACTTGTCGACCGCGCGCAGGATGCCCTCCAGGGTCTCCACGCGCGATTCCCGGTACAGCAGGTCGGGCGACTCCAGGACCGGCATGGCGAACAGCCGTCGGCCGCTGGCCGCCTCGGCTCCGGTCAGCGCCTCCAGGAAGGGGATTCCGCGCTCCTCGGTGAACTTCGGCAGGACGAAGCCGGAGAGCAGCCGGGTGCTCGGACCGAGGCGCCGTACCAGGTCGGGGATCTGTTCGGGGTGGCGGACCCGGATGAAGAGCAGCGGCAGCCGCGCGCCCTGCCGGGACGCCAGGTCGGCGAACTGCCCGACGAGGTTCTCCTCGCCGGCCACGACGTCCGCGTCGTCGATCGAGTCCTCCAGGCACAGCACCATCGAGACCACGCCGAGTCCGGCCTGCTTGACGATGTCGTCAGCGAGCCGCGGCCGGGTGGCCGGGCTGTACAGCGTGGCGCCCAGGCCGGCGGAGAGCAACCGGGCCGCGGAGTCGGCGGTGAACTCGCACGGCTCCTGGTGAAAGAGGCGCTGCCGCACCTCAGGGGCGATGTGCCCGAAATGACGCATATAACTCCCCCGGGGCGCAAGGTGGGCCTATGGGTTCCGTGTTGGGGTGGCCGGTAATAGTACGTAGGGACTCATGCCCTAGGTTCCCACCGGGCATGAATTTCAGGTAACTCCACCATGTCGACCGCGGCCACCCCCCGCATTGTCGTGACCAGGACCGAGAGGGCAGGATGACCGCATGACGCACGCGATGCTGAAAGGGTCGAACGTCCCTCTGGAGGCCAGGACGGTGCGGGCCGTGCTGCGCTGGTCGCCCGGGCAGGGGATCCCCGATGTCGACGCCTCGGCGCTGCTCCTCGGCCCCGACGGTCGCGTGCGGTCCGACGAGGACTTCGTCTTCTACAACCAGCCCCGGCACCCGTCGGGGACGGTATGGCGGCTCGGCAAGAAGCGGGTCGCCGAGGGCCTCACCGACACGATCCAGACAGACCTCTCGGGTGTCGACCCCAGAGTGGGCCGCATTCTGCTGGTCGCTTCGGCGGACGGCGTCACCTTCGACCGCGTACGGTCCCTGCGCATCCTGCTGTACGACGCGACGGCGGGCGACGGTGCGGCGCTGGCGCACTTCGATGTGAAGCCGGAGACCGGCGCGGAGACGGCGCTGATCTGCGGGGAGCTGTACCGCCGTGGCGAGGGCTGGAAGTTCCGCGCCCTGGGCGAGGGTTACTCGAACGGCCTCAAGGGCCTGGCCACGGACTTCGGCATCTCGGTGGACGAGTCGGAGGCGGCGGAGGAGCCGGGCGCGGTGGTGCCGGCCGCGGTGGCGCCGGAGGTGTCCCGGCCGCTGCCCCCGGAACAGCCGTCGACCGTTCCGGTCCAGCCCGCGTACGGGTATCCGCAGCCGGTCTCGTCCCAGCCGGCGTACGGCTATCCGCCGCCTGTGACGGCGCCTGTGATCGCGCCGGTGACGCCTGATGTGCGGTTGCCGCCGCAGGGGCCGCAGTTCATCGGCCGGTAGGCGCCGTGGCGCTGCGCTGGCTGTGCGGGGGATTTCAAGTGGGCGGTGTTGTGGCTGGGCGCGCCCCAGGGGGTGCCACGGTGGGCCGTTGGGCGGCTGCGGCAGCGTCGTGGCTTGGCGCGCAGTTCCCCGCGCCCCTTGGCGGGGCTGCCCTACCCGGCGGGACAAGTTTGGGGTGGATCAGCCCCAGCGGGTGCCACGGTCGGCCGTCCAGCGACTGCGGCAACGTCGTGGCTTGGCGCGCAGTTCCCCGCGCCCCTTGGCGGGGCTGCCCTACCCGGGGGACAGGGGTGGGGTGGATCAGCCCCAGCGGGTGCCACGGTCGGCCGTCCGGCGGCCGCGGCAACGTCGTGGCTTGGCGCGCAGTCCCCCGCGCCCCTTGAGGGGGCTGCCCTACCCGGCGGAAGAGGGGTCCCGCCCCTTGGCGGGGCTGCCCTGCCCGGGGGACAGGGGTGGGGGTTAGCGGCCTGATTGGGTTTTGTAGCCTCGGCCCCATTGGAGGCCCCAGCCGTAGAGGCGGTCCAGTTCTCCCTGGAAGCCGTAGACGAACTGGACCTCGCGTCGGACCACCAGTTCGCCCTTGACGTTCTCGATCATCACCACGGCGCAGGAGCGTGCCTGCGGGTGGCGTTCGTCCAGTCCTATCTCGATCCGCGGGCCGTTGCTCGGATAGAGCGTGACGATCGCGTGCGTGCGGTCGAACGCGGGCGTCTGGTCGTAGATGTACACGAACACCAGCAGCCGCTTGATGTTCTCGCGGTGGTCCAGATTGACGTACATCGTCTCGCCGGACGCCGAACCGAACCGGTCGTCGCCGCTCAGCTTGACGTACGGCGGTGCGTTGACGTCCCCGAGGTAGCCGCCGAGCGGCTGTACGACCCCCTTCGTGCCGTCGGTCAGCTCGTACAGGCAGCCCAGGTCGAGGTCGACGTTGACCATGCTCTGGCCGTGTCCGAGGGCCTCCGAGGGCTTCAGCGCCTTGAAGGGGTGCCGGAACAGGCTGGTGCGCTCGACGCCGCCCATGATGTCGGACGTCCGCATCCGCCAGGACAGGTTGACGCGCAGATGCCCGGTGGCCGCGTCCTGCTTGGTCAGGGACACCTGCTGGTGCCGCTTGGTGAGCTGGATGGAGTTGGTGGCCGCGTCGCCCGAGTCGAAATCGGCCGCACGCCCGCCCCGCAGCCCGTCGAAGAAGCCCATTCCCGCCCCCAGTACTCATGCCCGATGTGTGCGGGGCGGCCGAGCGCGTCGGCCGCCCTGCACAGAGCGTTCCTCACCGTCCGGGGTGTCACACCCCGGACGGAACCTCGGCCTTCTCGTCCGAGCCGGCGCCGCCCTCGGCCGCGGCGAGGGCCCGGTTGCGGCGGACGGAGGACCAGAAGGAGGCGCCGATCAGTAGGACGCCTACGAGACCGGTGATGACCTCGTGGATCTGGTACTGGATGGTGACCAGGAGGAGTACGGCGAGGGCGCCGATGGCGTAGTGGGCGCCGTGCTCCAGGTAGACGTAGTCGTCCAGGGTGCCCTGGCGGACCAGGTAGACCGTGAGGGACCGGACATACATCGCGCCGATGCCCAGGCCCAGCGCCATCAGCACGATGTCGTTGGTGATGGCGAACGCGCCGATCACGCCGTCGAAGGAGAACGACGCGTCCAGGACCTCCAGGTAGAGGAACATGAAGAACGCGGCCTTGCCGGCCAGGGCGACGGCCGGGCGCTTCTTCCCGGTGCGCGCGGCCTCCTCCTCTTCCTCGTGTTCGCGTTCCTCCTCCTCTTCGAGGCGGTCCTCGAAGTAGCCGGAGAGGCCGCCGACGACCAGGTAGGTGATCAGGCCGGCGATGCCGGAGATCAGGACGGTCTGTGCCTTGTCGACGTGTGCGCCGGCGTGCTGGTGGGCGTGGGTGGCGAAGGTGAAGGCGGTGACGAGCAGGGCGGCCAGGGCGATGCAGACCGACAGCATGTCGACCTTGCCGAGTCTGGCCAGCGGCCGTTCGATCCAGCGCAGCCACTGGATGTCCCGCTCCTCGAAGAGGAAGTCGAGGAAGATCATCAGCAGGAACATGCCACCGAAGGCGGCGATCGCCGGGTGGGCGTCGGTCACCAGTTCCTGGTAGCGGTCCTTGTTGTTGAGCGCGAGGTCGACGGCCTCGATGGGACCCATCTTCGCGCTGATCGCGACGATCACGACCGGGAAGACCAGCCGCATGCCGAACACCGCGATGAGAACGCCGACCGTGAGGAAGATCCGCTGCCAGAAGGCATTCATCTTCTTCAGGATGCCGGCGTTGACCACGGCATTGTCGAACGACAGCGAGATTTCGAGGATGGACAGGATCGCCACGATGCCGAATGCGGTCCACCCCCCGTAGAAGACCGCGGCGACCAGGCCGAGCGCGGTGACCGCGAACGACCAGCCGAAGGTTTTCAGAAGCACTGGCTACCCCATCGTGTGTGGGGGCCCCTCCCAGACGCAGTCTGAGGGAGGGTCTCCCCCTCGCCGTACTCGGCTTTACGAAACGTTGACTCCGAAGTCTAGAGCGATGCCCCGGAGTCCCGACGCGTACCCCTGTCCTACTGCACGGAACTTCCACTCGCCCTGGTAGCGATACAGCTCGCCGAAGATCATGGCGGTCTCGGTGGAGGCGTCCTCGCTGAGGTCGTAGCGGGCGAGTTCCTGGCCGTCGGCCTGGTTGACGACACGGATGAAGGCGTTGGCGACCTGGCCGAAGGTCTGGCCGCGCTCGTCCGCCATATGGATCGAGACGGGGAAGACGATCTTGTCGCAGCCGGCCGGGACCTTCGGCAGGTCGACCAGGATGGTCTCGTCGTCGCCCTCGCCCTCACCGGTGAGGTTGTCACCGGTGTGCTCCACCGAGCCGTCCGGGCTCTTCAGCTGGTTGTAGAAGACGAACCACTCGTCGCCGAGGACCCTGCCGCTCTGGCACAGCAGCGCGCTGGCGTCCAGGTCGAAGTCGGCGCCGGTGGTGGAACGCGCGTCCCAGCCGAGCCCGATCAGGACGTTGGTGAGGTTCGGTGCGGCCTTGGAGAGGGAGACATTGCCTCCCTTGGCGAGCGTGACGCCCATGTTGCTGGTCCTCCCCTGGGTGGAGCTTCTTCGGTTGTCCTGCGCGTCCGGCGCCGGCCCTGCACGGGGCAGCGGCGCCGGACGGGGCGGGTCATGTCTCAGACATTGACGCCGAAGTCCTGCGCGATGCCGCGCAGGCCCGAGGCGTAGCCCTGGCCGATGGCGCGGAACTTCCACTCGGCGCCGTGCCGGTACAGCTCGCCGAAGACCATGGCGGTCTCGGTGGAGGCGTCCTCGCTGAGGTCGTAACGGGCGATCTCCTGCTGGTTGGCCTGGTTGACGACACGGATGTACGCGTTGCGCACCTGGCCGAAGGACTGCTGGCGGTTCTCGGCGTCATAGATCGACACCGGGAAGACGATCTTGTCGACGTCGGCCGGGACCGACGCGAGGTTGACCTTGACGACCTCGTCGTCGCCCTCGCCCTCACCGGTGAGGTTGTCACCGGTGTGCTCCACCGAGCCGTCCGGGCTCTTGAGGTTGTTGAAGAAGACGAAGTTCTGGTCGCTGCCGACCTTGCCCGACCCGTTCAGCAGCAGCGCGCTGGCGTCCAGGTCGAAGTCGGTGCCGGTGGTGGAACGCGCGTCCCAGCCCAGACCGACGAGGACAGCGGTCAGACCGGGGGCCTCCTTGGTCAGTGATACGTTGCCGCCCTTGCTGAGGCTGACTCCCACGAGTCCTCCATATGTGTCCGGGGGCGGGGAGCCCCATTAGTGCGTCGGATACCGGATCAACGACTCGATCCTAGTGACGGGTTCCCGCGCCCCGCAGGCCCTGGAGCCGAAGAATCCGAAGGGTGTCGGTCGCGGGGCGCCGCGTCACAGGCCGCCGAGTGCCCGCACGTACGCGTTCAGGTCACGTGCGTCCGGCAGCGCGTTGACGACGGTCCAGCGCACGACGCCCTCCTTGTCGATGATGAAGGTGCCGCGGACGGCGCAGCCCTTGTCCTCGGCGAAGACGCCGTACGCGCGCGAGGTCTCGCCGTGCGGCCAGAAGTCGCTGAGCAGCGGGTACTGCAGGCCCTCCTGCTCGGCGAAGACCCGCAGGGTGTGGATGGAGTCGTTGGAGACGGCGAGCAGCTGCGTGTCGTCGTTGACGAACGTCGGCAGGTTGTCGCGCAGTTCGCACAGCTCGCCGGTGCACACTCCGGTGAAGGCGAAGGGGTAGAACAGGAGCACCACGTTCTTCTCGCCGCGGAAGTCCGAGAGCTTCACGGAGCGGCCGTGGTTGTCCTTCAGTTCGAAGTCGGGTGCCTTGTCGCCGACCTGGATCGCCATCGTCCTGCATCCCTTCGGTGGGGCTGTTCGGGTGAGACCACCCTACGCAGCGATCACCGGGGAGCTGCAGACGGGCCGAGGCTCGCCCGGCCCGTCCCGCGTACGTGATGAGGCGGCCTACTTCCTGGGCCTGGCGGCCTTCGGGGTCACCAGACGGGAGCCGCTCCAGTCCTTGCCCACGCTGACGCTCTTGGACGCCGACAGCCCCGCCGTCGTCGCGGCTTCGGAGATGTCACTCGGCTCCACGTACCCCGAACGGCCGGTCTTCGGCGTGAGGAGCAGGATCGCGCCGCCCTCCTCGATGTACGTGATGGCGTCCACCAGCACATCCGTCAGGTCGCCGTCCTCGTCGCGGAACCACAGCACCACGGCGTCGGCTACGTCGTCGTACTCCTCGTCCACCAGGTCGCTGCCGATGACTTCCTCGATGGACTCGCGGAGCTCCTGGTCGACGTCGTCGTCGTAGCCGATCTCCTGGACCACCTGCTCGGGCTGGAACCCCAGCCTTGCGGCAGGGCTCGTCCGCTCCTCCGCGTGGTCCGCGGTCGCGCTCACGGGTTGCCTCCTGATCATGTTTCGGTGAATGACTCAGCCACGCGCGTGCGCGAAGCATTGGCCGTAGTCCACACGGGCGGCGCGGATCGCGCAAGTACCCGGCCGTTCAGACCGTCGAAACGGTGACGATCCCGGCCGTGTCGTCGCAACTCCTGGCACCGTATCGCGCGGCTCTCGACCGCACACCACACCCATGTGCCCGGTTTGCGCCGTTCGGAATCATCCGCATCAGCCGCGTATACGGCTATCGAACAACTTTGCCACGCACGGTACACCCTGGGCGTATCGTTGCGTTTCGACGACACCGCCCGCAGTGCGAGGCGGGAGGGGCCGGACGGACCCCTCATTACCTCACGGTGGAGATGACGTACGTCGTGCCGAGGTACACGATGGGGAACGATATAGGGACAAGCAGAAAAACGGCCCTCTGACAGGTAAGGAACAGCGTGGCTTCCGGATCCGATCGCAACCCGATCATCATTGGTGGCCTTCCGAGTCAGGTTCCTGACTTCGATCCCGAGGAAACCCAGGAGTGGCTCGATTCCCTCGACGCCGCCGTCGACGAGCGCGGCCGGGAGCGGGCCCGTTATCTGATGCTGCGCCTGATCGAGCGGGCCCGTGAGAAGCGCGTGGCCGTGCCCGAGATGCGCAGCACGGACTACGTCAACACCATCGCGACCAAGGACGAGCCGTTCTTCCCCGGCAACGAGGAGATCGAGCGCAAGATCCTCAACGCGACCCGCTGGAACGCGGCCGTGATGGTCTCGCGCGCGCAGCGCCCCGGCATCGGCGTCGGCGGCCACATCGCCACGTTCGCCTCCTCCGCCTCGCTGTACGACGTCGGCTTCAACCACTTCTTCCGCGGCAAGGACGACGGCAGCGGCGGCGACCAGGTCTTCTTCCAGGGCCACGCCTCCCCCGGCATCTACGCGCGCGCGTACCTGCTCGACCGGCTCACCGAGAACCAGCTCGACGGCTTCCGCCAGGAGAAGTCGAAGTACCCGGACGGGCTGTCCAGCTATCCGCATCCGCGCTCGATGCCGGACTTCTGGGAGTTCCCGACGGTCTCCATGGGTCTCGGCCCGCTCGCCGCGATCTTCCAGGCCCGGATGAACCGCTATATGGAGGCGCGCGGCATCGCCGACACCTCCGGGTCGCATGTATGGGCGTTCCTCGGGGACGGCGAGATGGACGAGCCGGAGTCGCTCGGCCAGCTGTCCATCGCCGCGCGCGAGGGCCTGGACAACCTCACCTTCGTCGTCAACTGCAATCTGCAGCGGCTGGACGGTCCGGTGCGCGGCAACGGCAAGATCATCCAGGAGCTGGAGTCGGTCTTCCGGGGCGCCGGCTGGAACGTGATCAAGCTGGTCTGGGACCGCACCTGGGATCCGCTGCTCGCCCAGGACCGCGACGGCGTGCTGGTCAACAGGATGAACACCACCCCGGACGGTCAGTTCCAGACGTACGCCACCGAGTCCGGCGCGTACATCCGCCGGCACTTCTTCGGCGACGACCACCGGCTGCGCGCGCTGGTCGAGAGCATGACCGACGACCAGATCCTGCACCTGGGCCGCGGCGGTCACGACCACCGGAAGATCTTCGCGGCGTTCTCCGCGGCCAAGGCGCACAAGGGCCAGCCGACGGTGATCCTGGCCAAGACGATCAAGGGCTGGACGCTGGGCCCGAACTTCGAGGGCCGCAACGCCACCCACCAGATGAAGAAGCTGACGGTCGACGACCTCAAGCACTTCCGCGACCGGCTGCATCTGCCGATCTCCGACCGGGATCTGGAGTCCGGCCCGCCGCCGTACTACCACCCGGGCCGGGACACGGCGGAGATCCAGTACATGCACGACCGGCGCAAGGGGCTCGGCGGCTACGTCCCGACCCGGGTCGTGCGCTCGAAGCCGCTCGCACTGCCGGACGAAGCGACGTACGCGACCGTGAAGAAGGGCACCGGTCAGCAGTCCATCGCCACGACCATGGCGTTCGTACGGCTGCTGAAGGACCTCATGCGGGACAAGGAGATCGGCCGGCGCTTCGTGCTGATCGCACCGGACGAGTACCGCACATTCGGCATGGACTCCTTCTTCCCGAGTGCGAAGATCTACAACCCGCTCGGCCAGCAGTACGAGGCGGTGGACCGGGATCTGCTTCTGGCCTACAAGGAGTCGCCGACCGGCCAGATGCTGCACGACGGCATCTCGGAGGCGGGCTGCGCGGCATCGCTGATCGCGGCGGGCTCGGCGTACGCGACCCACGGCGAGCCGCTGATCCCCGTCTACGTCTTCTACTCGATGTTCGGTTTCCAGCGCACCGGCGACCAGTTCTGGCAGATGGCCGACCAGCTGGCGCGCGGTTTCGTACTGGGCGCGACCGCCGGGCGTACGACCCTGACCGGCGAGGGGCTGCAGCACGCGGACGGCCACTCCCAGCTGCTCGCCTCGACCAATCCGGCGTGCGTGGCCTACGACCCGGCGTACGGGTACGAGATCGCGCACATCGTGCGGGACGGGCTGCGCCGCATGTACGGCGGTGACGCCGAGCACCCGCACGGCGAGGACGTCTTCTACTACCTCACCGTCTACAACGAGCCCATCCGGCACCCGGCCGAGCCGGCGGACGTGGACGTCGAGGGCATCCTCAAGGGCATCCACCGGCTCGGCGAGGGCACCTCGGGCTCGATCCCGGCGCAGATCATGGCGTCCGGGGTCGCGGTGCCGTGGGCGCTTCAGGCGCAGCGGATCCTCGGCGAGGAGTGGAACGTCCGGGCGGGCGTCTGGTCGGCGACCTCCTGGAACGAGCTGCGGCGGGAGGCCGTGGCGTGCGAGCAGCACAACCTGCTGCACCCGGAGGAGGAGCAGCGCACGCCGTACGTCACGCGCAAGCTCAGCGGTGCCGAGGGGCCGTTCGTGGCCGTGTCCGACTGGATGCGGTCGGTGCCCGACCAGATCGCGCGGTGGGTGCCCGGGACCTATCAGTCCCTCGGCGCCGACGGCTTCGGCTTCGCCGACACCCGGGGCGCGGCGCGCCGCTTCTTCCACATTGACGCACAGTCGATCGTGGTGGGGGTGCTGACCGAGCTGGCCCGGGAGGGCAAGGTCGACCGCTCGGTGCTGAAGCAGGCCATCGACCGGTACCAGCTGCTGGACGTGGCGGCGGCGGACCCGGGCGCGGCGGGCGGCGACGCGTGACGGCTGCGCCGGCCGGGCCGTGAGGGCCCGTCGTTCGGCTGCGGCGACGTCGTGAGCGGCCGGTCCCGCACCCCTTCGGGGGCGCGGGACCGTGGCCGGTGGGGGGTGCTCTGCCCGGCCGGGGGCACGCCGTGCCCGGTCGGGCCGTGCGGTTTCTACGATGCGGTCATGGTGGAACGGACGACGCACACGCGCTGGGAACAGATGACCCAGCGGCCCCTGTTGGCGCTCGCGGTGGCCTTCGCGGTCGCGTACGCCGTGCCGATCGTGGACGACTCCGCCAACCCGTCGCTGACGGGGGCGTGCACGGTGACGGAGTGGGTGGTGTGGGGGGCGTTCGCCGTCGACTACCTGGTGCGCCTGGCGCTCGTACCGCGGCGCGCGGAGTTCGTCCGCTCCCACTGGCCCGACCTGTGCGCGGTGGTACTGCCGGTGCTCCAGCCGTTCCGGCTGCTGCGGCTGGTGTCGACGCTGCTGCTGGTGGGGCGGCGGGCGCGGATGGCTTCGCAGATCCGGCTGACGACGTATGTCGCCGGGGCGGTGGTGGGGCTGCTGATGTTCGGATCGCTCGCGGTGCTCTCGGTGGAGCGGGACGCGCCGCACGGGAACATCCGGACGCTGGGTGACGCGGTGTGGTGGTCGTTCACGACGATGACGACCGTGGGGTACGGGGACCACGCGCCGACGACCGGTCTGGGGCGGATGATCGCGGTCGGGCTGATGCTGTCGGGGATCGCGCTGCTCGGTGTGGTGACCGCGAACATCGCGGCGTGGTTCATCGCGCGGTTCGACAAGGACGACGCGGAGGAGCGCCGCCAGACGGCCGCCATCGCGGAACTCACGGCCGAGGTCAGGGCCCTCCGCACGGAGATCAGGGCCCTGACGGCACCGACCACCCCCGACAGCCGCCCACAGTCCATGGACCACCCGACCCGCTGAACCCGGAAGCAGAGAGCTGCCCCGGTGCGGGCGGCGGGTTCGAGACACCGAGCGGGACCCACGTCCGCACGGGGAAACAGGCGCGGTAGCGGCGTTGCAGCGGCGAAAGCCGACCGGGGAACGGGACGCGGACACGTCGCCGAGCCGGAGAACGGGGTCACCCGAGGTGGGCGGAGGCGTTGGAGGCGGAGACTTTGAGAAGCGGAGCCTCAGCAGCGGCGGGCCCGGGACGGAAGGCCCGAGGCGGGCGGAACCCCGAAGCAGAGAGCCCTCGGCCGCACCCTGTATGCGCCCCCTCCCCCGCCCACAGGAACCACGGAGCCGACGGACGGCTGCCCGAGGGGGCGGCATGGGGAGGCACACAGGCGTCGCCCAGCCCGGAGGGCCTGGATGCCCGAGATGAGCGGGGGTCCGGAGGGTGAGGCACCAGGACGGGAGGGCCCGGGCATACGCGCGGACTGAGCCATCCGCCCCGGCGGCCCCGCGCAGGAACCGCCTCGTCCCGGCCCTGGGGACCACACCCCGCCTCCTGGGACGGAGCCACGCAGTCGGGGCTACCACCAGTCCGAGGCCGAACCGCCAAAGGCAACACACCGCCCCCTTCCTGAAACGCCGGAAGACGCGGATACCCGAGACGAGCGCGGCCCTGGAAGGCGAGGCAACAGGAGCACAGGGTCCGGGAGTGACCGGCAGGGGGCGGGGTGCAACTCGCCTTCTGGGGGGCAGCCCGTCCCCTGGGGGTGGTGCCATGGAGCCGGAGGCTACCCCGAGTTGGCGGCTGAACCGCCGGAGGCAACGCGCTGCCCCCCTCCAGCAGCGCGCCGCGGCCCCGGTGTCCTCCTATGTCCTGCGGAGGACTTGACCCACTGTGACCTGCGGTGTGGTTCGGGGCGAGGGATCTCCCGGGGAGTCACCCTGATAGGCGAACTCCACCGGGATCCACCCTCCGCACCGTCGTACGCAGGAAGCGGGTCAACGCGTGCCGCGCGGGCTCAGATGTGGCCCACGCCCGCGCCCGCCTCCGCGTTCTCACCGCGCTTGGTCAGCAGCGCGACCAGGACGGCGACGACCGCCACGCCCGCGGCCACCAAAGAGGCCAGGCTCATACCGGAGATGAACGTGTCGTGCGCGACAGCGGTGATCTTCCCGGCGATGGCCCCGGGCGTGCCCTCGGGCACCGGGGCCACGCCCACCTGCACCGCCTCGGACGCCTGGGCGAGCTGCTCGGAGGTGAGCTTCGGCAGCCCCGCGTCCGTCCAGTTGCCCGGCAGGGCGTTGTCCACCTTGGACGCCATCACCGCACCCAGCACCGCCGTACCGAGGCTGCCGCCGATCTGCATCGCGGCCTGCTGGAGACCGCCGGCCACACCGGACAGCTCCATCGGGGCGTTGCCGACGATGACCTCGGTGGCGCCGACCATGACGGGCGCGAGGCCGAAGCCCAGCAGGGCGAACCAGAGCGACATCACCGCGCTGCCGGTGTTGGTGTCCAGCGTCGACATGCCGTACATCGCGATCGCGGTGGCGGCCATGCCGCCCGCGAGCGGGATCCGCGGGCCCAGCTTGGTGATCATGGCACCGGCGAGCGGGGAGCCGACGATCATCATGCCGGTGAGCGGGAGCAGGTGCAGACCGGCGTCGATCGGGCTCATGCCGTGCACGTTCTGCAGATAGAACGTGACGAAGAACAGGCCGCCCATGAAGGCGATGGCCATGAGGACCATCAGCACCACACCGGCCGACAGCGGGATGGAGCGGAACAGGCCGAGCGGGATCAGCGGCTCCTTGACCTTCGTCTCCCAGAAGGCGAAGAGCCCGAAGAGCAGGACCGACCCGGCGAGGAACGCCCAGGTCTTGCCGTCGCCCCAGCCCCACTCCGGCGCCTTGATGAGCGCCCAGACGAGGCAGAACATCGCGGTGGACAGCAGGACGATGCCGGGGATGTCGAAGGAGCGCGGGGCGTTGTCGGCGCGGTGGTCCTTGAGGATCAGTACGCCGAGGACCAGGGCGATGACACCGACCGGCACGTTGATGAAGAACACCGACTGCCAGTTGACGTGCTCGACCAGGACGCCGCCGAGGATCGGGCCGCCCGCGGTGGAGGCGCCGATGACCATGCCCCAGATGCCGATCGCCATGTTGAGCTTCTCGGCCGGGAAGGTGGCCCGCAGCAGGCCGAGCGCGGCCGGCATCAGCAGCGCGCCGAACAGGCCCTGGAAGACGCGGAAGGTGACGACCAGTCCGATGCTGTCGGACAGGCCGATGGCGCCCGAGGCGATGGCGAAGCCGACGACGCCGATCAGGAAGGTCTGCCGGTGCCCGAAGCGGTCACCGAGTTTGCCCGCGGTGATCAGGGAGACCGCGAGGGCGAGGAAGTAGCCGTTGGTGATCCACTGGACCTGGGCGAAGGTCGCGCCGAGGTCCTTCTGGATCGCCGGGTTGGCGATGGCCACGATGGTGCCGTCGAGGGCCACCATCATGACCCCTACGGCAACGGTGATGAGCGTGAACCACGGATGGCCGCGCAGGCCCGTGGCCGGGGCCTGGACCGACGGGTCGGACGGAACCCGGTCCGCCTTGTCCCCCGACCCCGCCGTGTCGATGGTGGTCTGACTAGTCATACCTTGGAGGGTAATGACAGCGTCTGACAATTGACAAACCGATTCACATGTCGGCCACCGTCATGTCACTCACATATAGCCTGAACTGGGAGAAGGGTTCGCTGGAGAGATGAAGGAGTCCCGTGGAGACGCTGCGTGAACGCAAGAAGCACCGCACGCGGGACGCACTGTTGCACGCCGCCCTCGACCTCTTCACCTCCCAGGGGTACGAGCAGACGACGGTCGACGAGATCGCCGACGCCGTCGAGGTGTCGCAGCGCACATTCTTCCGGTACTTCCCCGGAAAGGAGGAAGCGGCCTTCGCCGTCCAGGAGATCGCCGAGGCCCACTTCATCCGGGCGGTGCGCGAGCGCCCCGCGGACGAGCCCCCGCTGGAGGCGCTGCGCCAGGCCGTACTGGAGGGCTGGGAGACCGTGCACGAGGCCATCGCCTCCGTCGTCCCGGTCGAGATGCACCTGCGCATGTTCCGGGTGATCGAGTCGACGCCCGCACTGTTCGCCGCCCATCTACGCCGTTCCGTGGAGACGGAGGAGGCGCTCGCGCGCCTGCTCGCCGAGCGCGAAGGGGTGGACGTCGAGGCGGACCCGCGCCCGCGCCTGCTGGTGGCGATGTTCGGCGCCGTGATACGGGTCACCGGGCGCGCCTGGTCGACGGGCGACGACTTCAGTGTCGCGGCGATCCGCGACCTCACCAGATCGCACCTGGACCTGGTGGGACCCGAGCTGATCGGGAGCTGGCGACAGAACTGAGACCGTCGCGTACGCCGAAACGTGATACCTGTCACTCAGTTACCGCGAGACCCACTCGTTCTCCTAGTGTGTCCTCCCAGTGACTTCCTTCGACACCTCCCCGCAATTCAACGTCTGGCGCGCGCTGCTCGCGCTGGCCGTCGTGTTCGTGATGCTCGCGACCACCGGCTGGACCGCCCTGCGCAGCCATCGGGAGGCGAGCGCGCTGCAAGCCTCGCTCACGGCATGGGAGCACGGCAGCGTGCACGGCCACCGGCTGCCCGATCCGAGCGCGGCCCCCGCCGCGCTCACCCGGTTCTTCGCCTCGCTCAGCGCGCAGGAGCGCACCCGTCTGGCGCACCGGTACCCGCTCGCGGTCGGCAACATGAACGGCGCCCCGGCCGAGTTGCGCTACCGGGCCAACCGCATCGCCCTGGACGAGGCGCGCGAGGTCGAGAAGAAACGCATGCACGACAGCAGGCTCACGCCCGCCGGCCAGCAGCAGGCGGGCCGTCGTATGCACCGTTTCGAGGCGCTGATGACCAAGGGCCGGCACATCCTGGCCTTCGACCCGGCGGGTTCGGGCCGGGTCGCCGAGGTGTTCGGCAGCCTCCGCAAGGCGGAGCGGATCTCGGTCGTCGTCCCCGGCGTCGACACCGATCTGCTCACCTTCCAGAAGACGTACAGCCCGTACTCGGCGCCGGTCGGCATGGCCAAGGCGCTGTACGCGGCGGAGCGCGCGCAGCGCCCCACGACCCGTACGGCCGTGATCGCCTGGGCCGACTACACCGCGCCCAACGGGCTCGGTGTCGACGCGGCCACCGCGATGCGCGCCGAGGACGGCTCCGTCCGACTGAACGCGCTGCTGCGGGCGCTGCCCGGCACCGCGCCGGTGTCGTTGTTCTGCCACAGCTACGGCTCCGTGGTCTGCGGGGTGGCCGCGCACGGCATGCCGCGCCGGGTGACCGACCTGGCGGTGGCCGCGAGCCCCGGCATGCGGGTCGCGAAGGCGGCACACCTGGGCACGGCCGCCCGGGTGTGGGCGATGCGGGACGCCACCGACTGGATCCAGGACGTGCCGTACCTGGAGGTCGGCGGGCTGGGGCACGGCGCCGATCCGGTCTCCGGCGGGTTCGGTGCGCGGGTGCTGTCGGCGCGCGACGCCGACGGGCACAGCGGCTATTTTCAGCCGGGCACGGACAGCCTGCGCAATCTGGCCGACATCGGGGTAGGCGCGTATCGCTCGGTGACATGTGCCCGCGACGACGAGGGATGCCGGGCGGGTCTGACCGACACCTTGATGGTCGAACGCGCGTAGAACTGCAGGAAGTGCGGTCTGCTCGGGGAGGGACGGAGGAGCTTGTGCCGCATACGATGAGCCGCATGGGTGACGTACTGGCCGGATTTCAGGCCGCTTGGGAGTTCGAGTCCGACTCCATGCTCATCCGTTACGAACGGGGGATTCGAACGCCCAGACTGTTCCAGGCTCTTGGGGAACGCCGTGTCCCGCTGGCCGCACTCGAAGGGGTGACGCTCTCCCCGGGACGGCGGGGCACGGTCGTGCTGCGCGCCGAACCCCGGCCGGGCGCCGATCCGCTGATGGAGGCGGCGGACGGGCAGCTCAAGGAGCACAGCGACCCCTACCGGCTGGTGCTGCCCGCCGAGCGGGCCACCCTCGCCGAATACTACGCCGACGAACTGCGCGCCCAGCTCACCGAGTCGGGCCCGGCCGAGCACCATCTGGTGACCGCACCGGAGGCTCCCCGGCACTTCAAGGCGTACGACGGGAAGGCGTCCTTCGACGGGACCTCGGTGCACTTCCGCTGGTCCTGGACAGGCGCCTCCACGGCGAAGTGGAAGGCCGGCGACCAGCGCTTCCAGGTCGCCGACCTCGACGGTGTCGAGTGGCGCTCCCCCGAGGTGTTCGAGGGGCATCTACGGCTCCTGCACCGGTCCCCCGCCGTCGCCCGGAGTGCCGAGCCCGACCAGGACCCGGCGACCGTCGTCTTCGGCCTCGGCTATGGGCCCGTCCATGAGTCGCTGCCCTTCGCCGCGGCCGTGCTGGCCGCGGTGCGGGCGCGCGGGCCGGCGGATGCGGTGCCGGCGGCATCGCCGCGCCACCGCGATCCCGCCGACATCGCCGAGCGGATCCGGCACCTCGGGGAGCTGCACCGGGCGGGGCTGGTCACGGACGAGGAGTTCTCCGTGAAGAAGGCCGAGCTGCTGGCGGAGCTGTAGCCGCCGCGGTCAGCGGCCGGCCCGTTCCCGCCCGGCGTCGCGCCCGGCATCCGCGTAGAAGCTGATCTTGCGGTCCAGCACGGCGAGGGTGTCCTGGAGTTCGGTGATCCGGGCCAGCACGTCCCGGCGGGTGGACGCCAGCAGTTCGTGCCGCTCCAGGAAGGTGTGGTCACCCTCGCGCACCAGCTCCGCGTACCGGACCATGTCCGCCACCGGCATGCCGGTCAGCCGCAGCTTGGTGACCAGGTCCAGCCAGTCCAGGTCGCGGTTGGTGTAGCGGCGCTGGCCGGTGTGCGAGCGGTCGATGTGGGACATCAGACCGATGCGCTCGTACCAGCGCAGGGTGTGGGCGGTCAGCCCGGTGAAGGCGACGACCTCGCTGATCGTGTAGCGGTCCTGACCGTCGGGGCGCGGATGCCAGGATGGGGCGGAGCAGATGTCGTCAGGGGTCTGGGCTTGCTCGGTGGCCGCGGGCGTGGACTGCATCACCGTCATGGACCCACGCTATGGCCTTCGAGTGCGCTCCAAGCAAGCGGGCCGGGTGAGAAATGGGCGGGACGTACGGGGCGCGTGGTGACTAGCGTGCGGGACATGAGTTTCGTACGCCGTGCAACGCCCGACGACGCGCAGGAAGTGCTGCGACTGCGCCAGGTCATGATCGACTCGATGTTCGGGGCGGACCCGTCCACGGACTGGCACGGGGAGTCCCTGCCGACCCTGCGCGTCCGGCTCGGCGAGCCGGACGGCGACTTCGCCGCGTTCGTGGTGGACCACCCCGAGCGGCCGGGGGCGCTGGCCGCGCTGGTGGCCGGCACGATCGAATACCGGATCGGCCGGATCCGCAACCCGCGGGGCACGATCGGCTTCGTGTTCAGCGTCGCCACCGACCCCGGAACGCGCCGCCGCGGGTACGCGCGGGCGTGCATGGGCGAACTGCTGGAGTGGTTCCGCTCCCGCGGCGCCGCCCAGGTCCAGCTCACCGCCTCCGCCGAGGCCCGCCCCCTGTACGACTCCCTGGGCTTCAGGCCCAAGCCGGACCCCTTGCTGGAGCTGAGACTCTGACGGAGCTCTAAGAGCTCCGAACAGAATGGGAGTCCGATCAGCGTGCGGCGTCTGGTGCGTGCGATCGCAAGGCGCCGGAAGGCCCTCGTAGCGGAGCTACCAGGGCGTTTCGGCAACGCCGCGTGGGGGCACCTCCCGGCCGAAGGCTGGGGGAGTGCGTGCCAGGCGTCGCACGCCG
>NZ_JBSGBN010000049.1:0-64334 GCF_053601275.1 Streptomyces sp. NPDC004752
CCCCCCCCCCCCCCCCCCCGCCGCCGCCCGCCCCCCCCCCCCCGGGGGGGCCGTACACGCGCGTGGCCACCAGGCCCGTCTCGACGCGTTCGGCGCCGAGTTCGGGAACGGGCCGGGCCGACCGGGGATGTCGGTGCCGTCTCGTAGTCTTGGGCGCGTGCAGGAACTCCACGAAGCCCCGCTCGCCCCGCTGACCACCTTCCGGCTGGGCGGACCCGCCGCCCGGTTGGTCACCGCCACCACCGACGCCGAGGTCGTCGCCGCCGTCCGCGAGGCCGACGACAGCGGTACCCCTCTGCTGCTGATCGGCGGCGGGTCGAACCTGGTCATCGGCGACAAGGGCTTCGACGGCACCGCACTGCGCATCGCCACCCGCGGATTCGAACCCGACGGCACGCACCTGGAGCTGGCGGCCGGCGAGGTGTGGACCGACGCCGTCACCCGTGCCGTCGAGGCCGGACTCGCGGGCATCGAGTGCCTCGCCGGAATCCCGGGCTCGGCGGGCGCGACACCGATCCAGAACGTCGGGGCGTACGGCCAGGAGGTCTCCGCCACCATCACCGAGGTGATCGCCTACGACCGGACGGCCCGGGAGACGGTCACGCTCACCAACGCCGAGTGCGCGTTCTCGTACCGGCACAGCCGCTTCAAGGCCGACCCAGGGCGGTACGTCGTGCTCCGCGTCCGCTTCGCCCTGGAGGACGCGGACGGGCTGTCGGCGCCGGTCAGGTACGCCGAGGCGGCCCGGGCGCTCGGGGTGGAGCCCGGCGACCGGGTACCGCTGGCCGCGGCGCGCGAGGCCGTTCTGAAGCTGCGGGCGGGCAAGGGCATGGTCCTCGACCCCGAGGACCACGACACCTGGTCGGCGGGGTCCTTCTTCACCAACCCGATCCTCACGGAAGCGGAGTTCGCGGCGTTCCACGCGCGCGTGCGGGAACGGCTCGGCGACGGCGTCGAGCCGCCCGCGTATCCCGCGGGTGACGGCCGTACCAAGACCTCCGCGGCCTGGCTGATCGACCGGGCGGGCTTCACCAAGGGGTACGGCAGCGGGCCCGCGCGCATCTCCACCAAGCACACCCTCGCCCTCACCAACCGGGGCGGGGCCACCACGGAAGACCTGCTCGCGCTGGCCCGGGAGGTCGTCGCCGGAGTCCGCGCGGCCTTCGGGATCACCCTGGTCAATGAGCCTGTGACGGTCGGCGTCAGCCTGTAGCTCCGCCGGCCGAGCCGATTGGCGTGCGGCCGCGTTGGGACCGGTCGCGCGGTTTCCCGCGTCCCTTGAGGCGGTCGGTGGGTCCCATGAGGTGGCCGGTGGGCCACTTGAGGTGGTCAGTAGGCCACGCCCACTCCCTGGCGTATGGTCTTCGGGTCGTCGATCATCGTCAGCATCGCGTGGGCCACGTCCGACCGGGCGATGAACCGGCCCCCGCGCGGGAAACCCCCGACGACCGTGCGGTACGTGCCGGTGAGCGGCTTGTCCCGCAGGCGCGGGGGGCGTACGGACGTCCAGTCCGTTGCGCTGCGCGCCAGTTCGGCCTCCGTCTCCCGCAGGTCCGTGTACACGTCCTTGAGGATCGCGGAGACCAGGCCGCGCACGGTGCGGTCGAGGAGGCCGTCACCCTCCGGGGCGGGGCCGACCGGACCGGCGCTGACCACCAGCAGTCGTCGTATGCGCTCCGCCTCCATGGCCTCCAGGACCGTACGGGTCAGCCGGGTCGTCACCCCGGCATCCTTGCGGCCGCGCGCGCCGAGGCCGGACAGCACCGCGTCCCGGCCGGCGACGGCGGGGCGCAGCGACTCCGGTTCGGTGAGGTCGGCGCGGACCACCTCCAGGTCGGCCCCGGTCACGGTCAGCCGCGCCGGGTCACGGACGACGGCCGTGACCTTGTGGCCGGCGGAGAGCGCCTGGCGGACGATCTCCTGGCTGATTCCGCCGGTGGCGCCGAAGACGGTGAGGTTCATGACGTGCTCCCGGTCTGCGAGATGTCGACGAGCGGGTAGGTGCCCATGGGTGGGTGAGTGTTCACTCACCCCTCTCCTCCCTAGGGTGAGTAAGTGCTCACCCATCCGTCAAGACCGCGGCAGTCGCCATGCCATCCTTGGACGCCATGGAGCAGAAACCGGCCCGTGTCCGCATCCTCGACGCCGCCCACGAGCTGATGCTCACCGTCGGACTGGCCCGCGCCACCACCAAGCGGATCGCCAAGGCGGCCGGCTGCTCCGAGGCGGCGCTCTACAAGTACTTCGCCAGCAAGGAGGAGCTGTTCGTCCGCGTCCTCACCGAGCGGCTGCCCCCGCTGACCCCCCTGCTCAGCAGCCTCGCGACCGAAGCGGGCAAGGGCACACTGGAGGAGAACCTCACCGAGATCGCCCGCCAGGCCGCCCTCTTCTACGAGCAGAGCTTCCCGATCGCGGGCTCCCTGTACGCCGAGATCCAGCTCAAACGCCGGCATGACGACGCCCTGCGGCAGCTGGGCTCCGGCCCGCACCGGCCGATCGAGGGCCTGGACGCCTATCTGCGCGCCGAACAGAAGGCCGGACGCGTCCGCCCCGACGCCGACACCTTCGCCGCCGCCTCACTGCTGCTCGGCGCCTGCGCCCAACGGGCGTTCGCCTACGAGGCGTCGGGGACGGGCGAGCGCCCTCCGGTCGACGACTTCGCCCGCCGCCTGGCCCGCACCCTGCTGGGCGGAATCTCCGTTGTCGAGCGCCCCGCCTGACCGCGAACCTCAAGGACATGAGGCACCCCGCAGGTGACTGAGACTGCGCGCGTTCAGGGCCCAGGACGGGCCCCCGCGCGCACCGGGTCGTCCCGCCGTGCGTGGCACACACCGCGCCACACCTCCCCGCGCGGACAGGCCCCCGCCTGACCGCTGTCGGCCGACCACGACGGCCCGAGCCGGCTCTCGGGCCTGTGTTTCTTCGCCGCCTACGCGCGCCCCCGACCGTCCCTGTGCCGCTGCGGGAGGCGGTCCCGCCGGACGAGGGCTGCGGCGAACCGCTCGACCTCGTCCTGACCCGCCACTCCTACGGGCTGCGGCCCTCCGCCGGGCCCGCGCCGCGCCGCTCGCTCGGCCACGGCACCCCGCGCACCGTCGGCACCGACGAGGCCCGCACCGCACGGAACGCCGCCGCCCGGCGGGAGCGCGTTCACCGCCCGGACCGCCGGGACGTACCGCGGCACACCACGCAGGCCCGCACCCTCCTTGGCGCACCGTCCCGGCGGCGGGCACCCCGAGGAGATCCTGATCCGCTTCAAGCCCTATCCAAATCCCCCTACGCCCACTTCAGGCGGCCGGGCGGGCGAGCCAGTCGTCGACGCCTGCCAGCAGCTTCGCCCGCACGTCCGGCGGCGCGGCCGAGGCCCTGACCGACTGCCGGGCCAGCTCCGCCAGTTCCGTGTCCGTGAAGCCGTGGTGCTCACGCGCCAGCCGGTACTGGGCCGCCAGGCGCGAGCCGAACAACAGCGGATCGTCGGCGCCCAGCGCCATCGGTACCCCCGCCTCGAAGAGCGTGCGCAGCGGGACGTCCTCCGGCTTCTCGTACACGCCCAGCGCCACGTTCGACGCCGGGCACACCTCGCAGGTCACCCCCCGGTCCGCGAGCCGCTTCAGCAGGCGCGGGTCCTCCGCCGCGCGCACCCCGTGGCCGACCCGGTTCGCGTGCAGGTCGTCGAGGCAGTCGTGGACCGAGGACGGGCCGGTCAGCTCGCCGCCGTGCGGCGCCGACAGCAGGCCGCCCTCGCGCGCGATGTGGAACGCGCGGTCGAAGTCCCGCGCCATGCCCCGGCGTTCGTCGTTCGACAGACCGAAGCCGACCACGCCCCGGTCCGCGTACCGCACCGCAAGCCGGGCCAGGGTACGGGCGTCCAGCGGGTGCTTCATGCGGTTGGCGGCCACCAGCACCCGCATGCCCAGGCCGGTGTCCCGCGACGCCGTGTCCACCGCGTCCAGGATGATCTCCAGCGCCGGGATGAGGCCGCCGAGGCGCGGTGCGTACGAGGTCGGGTCGACCTGGATCTCCAGCCAGCCGGAGCCGTCCTTCAGGTCCTCCTCCGCGGCCTCCCGGACCAGCCGCCGGATGTCCTCCGGTTCCCGCAGGCAGGAGCGCGCCGCGTCGTACAGCCGCTGGAAGCGGAACCAGCCCCGCTCGTCCGTGGCCCGCAACCGCGGCGGCTCCCCGCTGGTGAGTGCGTCGGTCAGCGCCTCGGGCAGGCGCACGCCGTACTTGTCGGCCAGTTCCAGCACGGTGCCGGGCCGCATCGAGCCGGTGAAGTGCAGGTGGAGATGGGCCTTGGGCAGGTCAGAGACATCGCGTACACGCTCCATTGGAGGATCCTGCCGCACGTCGCCCGCGTCCCGGTAGCCGTTTCCCCGTTCGTGGTCTTGCTCGCACGCAGAAGCGGGCCGTCTCCCGAAGGAGACGGCCCACCGGCCCGCTGATCGTGAGTGGGTTCAGTCCCTGGCCTCCGCCAGCAGCTTCTGGATCCGGCTCACGCCCTCGATCAGGTCCTCGTCACCGAGGGCGTAGGACAGCCGCAGATAGCCCGGGGTGCCGAATGCCTCGCCCGGGACGACCGCGACCTCGGCCTCCTCCAGGATCAGCGCGGCCAGCTCCACCGAGCTCTGCGGGCGCCTGCCCCGGATCTCCTTGCCGAGCAGCGCCTTCACCGACGGGTACGCGTAGAACGCGCCCTCCGGCTCCGGGCAGACCACGCCGTCGATCTCGCCGAGCATCCGCACGATCGTCCGGCGCCGCCGGTCGAACGCCTCGCGCATCTCCGCCACGGCCTTCAGGTCGCCGGAGACCGCGGCGAGGGCCGCCACCTGCGCGACGTTCGACACGTTCGACGTGGCGTGCGACTGGAGGTTCGTGGCCGCCTTGACCACGTCCTTCGGGCCGATGACCCAGCCCACGCGCCAGCCGGTCATCGCATACGTCTTCGCGACGCCGTTGACGACGATGCACTTGTCGCGCAGCTCCGGCAGGAGCGCGGGCAGCGAGGTGAACGTCGCGTCGCCGTACACCAGGTGCTCGTAGATCTCGTCCGTCAGCACCCACAGGCCGTGCTCGACGGCCCATCGGCCGATCGCCTCGGCCTCCTGCTCGCTGTAGACCGCTCCGGTCGGGTTGGAGGGGGAGACGAAGAGGACGACCTTCGTCTTCTCCGTGCGTGCCGCCTCCAACTGCTCCACGCTCACCCGGTAGCCGGTCGTCTCGTCCGCGACGACCTCCACCGGGACACCGCCGGCGAGACGGATCGACTCCGGGTACGTCGTCCAGTACGGCGCCGGGACGATGACCTCGTCGCCCGGGTCGAGGATCGCGGCGAATGCCTCGTAGATGGCCTGCTTGCCGCCGTTGGTGACCAGGATCTGCGACGGATCGACCTCGTAGTTCGAGTCCCGCAGTGTCTTCGCGGCGATCGCGGCCTTCAGCTCGGGCAGCCCGCCCGCCGGGGTGTACCGGTGGTACTTCGGGTTCTTGCAGGCTTCGATCGCGGCCTCGACGATGTAGCCGGGCGTCGGGAAGTCGGGCTCGCCGGCGCCGAAGCCGATCACCGGACGCCCGGCGGCCTTGAGGGCCTTGGCCTTGGCGTCCACGGCGAGGGTGGCGGACTCGGAGATCGCGCCGACTCGGGCGGAGACCCGGCGCTCGGTGGGAGGGGTTGCAGCGCTCATGGAGCCATCGTTTCAGACCGGAAATGTTCCCGGCACGCGGGTTTCACAGACTGAACGGTAAGGGGCCGACCGGTGAACAAGCGTCCGGATTCGGCCCCCGGCCAGGACGATCTTGCGGTCGGAGCCCCCGGGCGGGCACTAACTGTTCGACGCCGGGCCCGGGACCACGTACACTCTTCCCTCGTTGGCCTTCGGCAGCCACCTTCGAGCCGGTGCACACCCCGCACTCGGTCGGATGCGGTACGTTGGGGGACATCAAAGGGTCGTAGCTCAATTGGTAGAGCACTGGTCTCCAAAACCAGCGGTTGGGGGTTCAAGTCCCTCCGGCCCTGCTACACACACCGCCAGGATGTGTGCGGATGTACGTACAGCATTGCACCGCCGTGCGGCTCAGAACCGGGCGCGGCACGGCCACGACCCGGGATCAGGTGAGGGCGAATGACGGACGCCGTAGGCTCCATCGACACTCCTGATGCCCAGGACGAAGTGCCGGAGTCCAAGAAGAAGGCCCGCAAGGGTGGCAAGCGCGCCAAGAAGGGGCCGCTGAAGCGACTTGCGATCTTCTACCGTCAGATCGTCGCGGAACTCCGCAAGGTCGTCTGGCCGTCGCGTAACCAGCTGACGTCGTACACGACCGTGGTGATCTTCTTCGTCGCCATCATGATCGCGCTGGTGACCGTGATTGACTATGGGCTCAACCACGCGGCCAAGTACGTCTTCGGCTGAGCCAAGAGCGAAGGGCGCCGTGGTACCGGCGCCCGTTTTCGCATGTTCCACCTCTATGTATCCAGGAAGAAGCAGCCATCGTGTCTGACCCGAACCTGAACGACGCCATCGAGCCTCGCGCGAATGCCGCCGAGGCGGTGGACGACGAGCTCGACATCGTCGAGGGCGCGGACGAGCAGGACGAGTTCGAGGCTGCCGAGGCCGAGGCGGGGGAGCCGGCCGAGGAGGCCGCTCTGCAGGTCGTGGACGAGGACGCGGATGCCGAGGGCGACGCGGCCGAGGAGGAGCCCGCGGAGCCTGTCGACCCCGTCGCGGCGCTCCGCGAGGAGCTGCGTTCGCTGCCCGGCGAGTGGTACGTCATCCACACCTACGCCGGCTACGAGAACCGAGTGAAGACCAACCTGGAGCAGCGCGCCGTCTCGCTGAACGTCGAGGACTACATCTTCCAGGCCGAGGTGCCGCAGGAGGAGGTCGTCCAGATCAAGAACGGCGACCGCAAGACGATCAAGCAGAACAAGCTGCCGGGTTACGTCCTGGTCCGCATGGATCTGACCAACGAGTCCTGGGGCGTCGTCCGCAACACCCCGGGCGTCACCGGCTTCGTCGGCAACGCCTACGACCCGTACCCGCTGACCCTGGACGAGATCGTCAAGATGCTCGCCCCGGAGGCCGAGGAGAAGGCCGCCCGCGAAGCCGCCGAGGCCGAGGGCAAGCCTGCTCCGCAGCGCAAGGTCGAGGTCCAGGTGCTGGACTTCGAGGTCGGCGACTCGGTCACCGTCACCGACGGCCCGTTCGCCACGCTGCAGGCCACCATCAACGAGATCAACCCGGACTCGAAGAAGGTCAAGGGCCTGGTGGAGATCTTCGGCCGGGAGACGCCGGTCGAGCTGTCCTTCGACCAGATCCAGAAGAACTGACGTCCTCTCGGACGACCGCTTCCGAGCAGGTCGGGCGATCGCGTAAGCGGCCGCCTGACCTGCTCGGTTTTTGGCCGTGCATGGGTACCCGTTATCGTTGCGCGGTATGCCTCCGCCCGGATGATCCGGATCGGATGGCGGAACACTCTCACTAAGGACCCGGAGAGAGCACATGCCTCCCAAGAAGAAGAAGGTCACGGGGCTGATCAAGCTCCAGATCAAGGCCGGCGCCGCCAACCCGGCCCCGCCGGTCGGCCCCGCGCTGGGTCAGCACGGCGTCAACATCATGGAGTTCTGCAAGGCCTACAACGCCGCGACCGAGGCGCAGCGCGGCTGGGTCATTCCGGTGGAGATCACGGTCTACGAGGACCGTTCCTTCACTTTCGTGACCAAGACCCCGCCGGCCGCGAAGATGATCCTCAAGGCCGCGGGTGTGGAGAAGGGCTCCGGCGAGCCGCACAAGACCAAGGTCGCCAAGATCACCGAGGCGCAGGTCCGCGAGATCGCCGAGACCAAGATGCCCGACCTCAACGCCAACGACCTGGACGCCGCCTCGAAGATCATCGCCGGCACCGCCCGTTCCATGGGTGTCACGGTCGAGGGCTGAGTCCCCACCTCGCAGAACCATGCGGCGGTTTGATGCCGCACGTGGCAGGGCCTGCTCGGCCCGTACCACGACTCCTTTCAGAACACTTCAGGAGCAGTTGTGAGCAAGCGCAGCAAGGCCCTCCGCGCTGCGGACGCCAAGATCGACCGGGAGAAGCTGTACGCCCCGCTCGAGGCCGTCCGTCTCGCCAAGGAGACCTCCACGAGCAAGTTCGACGGCACCGTCGAGGTCGCCTTCCGTCTGGGTGTCGACCCGCGCAAGGCCGACCAGATGGTCCGTGGCACCGTGAACCTTCCGCACGGCACCGGTAAGACCGCCCGGGTCCTGGTCTTCGCGACCGGTGACCGTGCCGAGGCCGCGCGTGCCGCGGGCGCCGACATCGTCGGCGCCGACGAGCTGATCGACGAGGTCTCGAAGGGCCGTCTGGACTTCGACGCCGTCGTCGCCACCCCGGACCTCATGGGCAAGGTCGGCCGTCTCGGCCGCGTCCTCGGCCCGCGTGGTCTGATGCCGAACCCGAAGACCGGCACCGTCACCCCCGATGTGACCAAGGCCGTGAGCGAAATCAAGGGCGGCAAGATCGAGTTCCGCGTCGACAAGCACTCGAACCTGCACTTCATCATCGGCAAGGCGTCGTTCGACGACAGCAAGCTGGTGGAGAACTACGGCGCCGCGCTGGAGGAGATCCTGCGTCTGAAGCCGTCCGCCGCCAAGGGCCGCTACATCAAGAAGGCCGCCATCACCACCACGATGGGCCCCGGCATCCCGCTCGACCCGAACCGCACCCGTAACCTCCTCGTCGCGGAGGACCCGGCCGCCGTCTGAGCCTGAGCTCACCCCGGTCGCCGTGTCAGGCACGCGTCGACAAGGGCGGGTCCCGCAGCCTTTCGAGGTGCGGGGCCCGCTCTTTCTTTTCTTTGTGCGACTTCCCGTACGGCTGTCAGTGCACTGCGTTAGCGTGCGCACACAGGACTCGCACAGGGGTGGGACGACATGAAGAGCAAGGCCGTGCGCCGCATAACCCTCTCGACGGCGGTGGCGGTCGCGCTGTCGGCGGTGGCCGCCTGCGGTTTATCGGGCTCCTCCGGCGCTTCTCCCGATGGCTTGGCCGGGGGCGACAGGGCGGCCGGGAAGAGCGCGACGCGCGTCAGCCCCATCGCGGCCCTGCGCTCCGCCGAGAAGTCCACGGACCGGGCCGAGTCGGCCAAGGTCCGCTCCACGACCACCATGGGCTCCCTGATGTCCATGACGGCGGACGGCTCCCTCGGCTGGGGCGGCGGTGTCACCGGCACGCTCACCATCACCTACACCGGCGGTACGGTGGCCGAGGCGATGCGCCGGCTCGGCTCCCCATCGATGCAGGCCCGCTATCTCTCCGACGCCTACTACGCCAGGATGAGCGACACCTTCGCCGAGCGGATGGGCGGCAAGCACTGGATCGAGTACGCCTACGACGATCTGGCCGACCTCGGCGGCGGCTCCGGCGGGTACCTCAAGGATCAGATGCGGAACTCCACGCCGGACCAGTCGGTGAAGCTCCTGCTGGCCTCCGGGGACGTGCGGAAGGCCGGCGAGGAGACGGTGTCCGGCCAGCACACCACGCACTACTCCGGGACGGTGGAGGTCGCCGACCTCGCCACCCGGAACTCCCACCTCGGTGCGGGTCGGCGAGCCGACCTGAAGAAGCAGCTCGACCAGGCCGGCATCACCACCGAGACGGTCGACATCTGGGTCAACGACCAGAACCTGCTGGTCAAGAAGGTCGAGCAGGGTGACACGGCGAACGGCACGATGACCAGCACCGCGTACTACAGCGACTACGGTGTGCGGGTTTCCACCCAGAAGCCCCCCGCCACCGACACCCAGGACTTCAAGGCCCTCATCGGCAAGCAGGGCGGAAGCGGTATCGGACCGGCTTCCTGAGTCCCGCTCGGTCAAGCGTTCGCCAAGGGGACACCAACAAACCCGGAAGACCCCGCAGGTTCCGGCCATATACGATCTAGCCCTTACTGTGAATCGGGCATGTGTTCCATGTGTGCCTCGTGCGCCTCGTGTGTTTCATGTGCTCCACATATTCCATGTGTGACGTGGGGGGAAGATGAGGTCTGCTGTGTCCATGAGGTCTTCTGTGGGGGCCACCGGTCTCGCCGTCCTGCTGCTCGCCGGGGGCGCGGTCGGCTGCGGTGCGAAGGACGACGCGGGGCCCGCGATGGAGCCGGCCGCGGCCGTCGCCGCGGCCGCGAAGAACGCCGACGACATCACCTCGTTCCGCTACCGGCTGACCGGCAGCGTCCCGGGTGAGGGCAAGGTCAAGGGCGAGGCGGCGATGAGCGTCGAGCCGCTGGCCATGAGCATGAAGATGGAGGTCGCGGACCAGGCCGCCGGCGGACAGGTCGAGATCCGGCTCATCGACAAGGCGATGTACATCGGCGGCAACACCGAGATGGCCAAGGAGATGGACGGCAAGAGCTGGCTCAAGTTCGACATGTCCGCCCTCGGCGAGGACAGCGGGCTCAACATGGACCAGCTCGGCGCCGGCGAGGCCGGCAAGAACCCGGCCGCCGACTCCACCTTCCTCACCGGCTCCAAGGACGTGAAGAAGGTCGGCACCGAGACCGTCGACGGCGTGGAGACCACCCACTACAAGGGCACGGTCGGCCTCGACGAGCTGCGGGCCATGCTCAAGGACGAGGGCAAGGAGGTCCGCGAGCGGCGTGAGACGAGCATCGAGCAGTACGAGAAGATGGGCGTCGACTCGATGACCATGGACATGTGGATCGACGGCGAGAACCACACGAAGCAGTTCCGCATGCGCAGCGACGCCGAGAAGGGCCCGCTCGACATGACGATCACCTTCCTCGAGTACAACAAGCCGGTGACGGTCACCGCTCCGGCCGCCAAGGACACCGCCGACCTGGCCGAGCTGATGGGGGCGGGGCAGCAGAGCTGAGCCCGAGCCCGTAGGGGCGGATTTGCTTGACGGCGATCCGTTCCCTTACTCTTCTACGGAAGCCAAAGACCGCTGGTCGTTGCCGCGCGCTCGGACGAGCGCGCGGTGGCCGAAGGATCCGCTGAAAAGTGGGCGACCCGCGCAGGTGACAGAGGAAGAACTCCCGGAGTGTGCGCTCCCAGGCGTGCACACCGGTCGAGTCCGCCCCGTGCGCCTGCGCCGGGGCGTTTCGTTTTACCCAGTCCTCCTTCGGGTCCGCGCGGTCAGAATCACCCGGAAGGAGGCCGAGGCTCTATGGCGACGCCCGACAAGGCTGCCGCAGTGGCCGAGTTGACGGAGCAGTTCCGCAACTCCAGCGCTGCCGTGCTGACCGAGTACCGCGGTCTCACCGTGGCGCAGCTCAAGACGCTGCGCCGGTCGCTCGGTGAGAACGCCCAGTACGCCGTGGTGAAGAACACGCTGACCAAGATTGCGGCCAACGAGGCCGGGATCTCGACGCTGGACGACCTGTTCAACGGTCCGACGGCTGTCGCCTTCGTCACCGGTGACCCGGTGGAGTCGGCGAAGGGTCTCCGTGACTTCGCCAAGGACAACCCGAATCTCGTCATCAAGGGCGGTGTCCTTGACGGCAAGGCGCTGTCCGCCGACGAGATCAAGAAGCTCGCGGACCTTGAGTCCCGTGAGGTTCTGCTCGCCAAGCTGGCGGGCGCTCTGAAGGGCAAGCAGACCCAGGCTGCCCAGGTCTTCCAGGCGCTCCCGTCGAAGCTCGTCCGCACCGTGGACGCGCTTCGTGCCAAGCAGGACGAGCAGGGCGGTGCCGAGTAATTCGGCTCGCGACATGACCAGTGCCGCCTGAGCGGCTCAGGTCGTAGCGGGCCGTACGTACGCCCGCCAGACATGTACATCCGGCACCAGCCGAATTAGTGGAAGGAAAGCCACCATGGCTCTCACCCAGGACGAACTGCTCGCCGAGTTCGAGACGATGACCCTCATCCAGCTCTCCGAGTTCGTGAAGGCGTTCGAGGAGAAGTTCGACGTCACCGCCGCCGCTGCCGCGGTCGCCGTCGCTCCGGGCGTCCCGGGCGTCCCGGTCGAGGCCCCCGAGGAGAAGGACGAGTTCGACGTCGTCCTCACCGGCGCCGGCGACAAGAAGATCCAGGTCATCAAGGTCGTGCGCGAGCTGACCTCGCTGGGCCTGAAGGAGGCCAAGGACCTGGTCGACGGTGCGCCGAAGGCGGTTCTGGAGAAGGTCAACAAGGAGGCCGCGGACAAGGCCAAGGAGTCCCTTGAGGGCGCCGGCGCCTCCGTCGAGGTCAAGTAAGACCTTCCGGGGTTCCGCGAACCCCGTCGCACGCCCCTTGCGGCCCCTGAGTGGGCTGTAACGCGAGCACACCGAGGAGCGATCATCCATCCGGGTGGTCGCTCTTCGGCTTTCCCGAGGGTCCGACCACGGTTGCCTTGCACCCGCGTGAGCGGGGGGTATGGTGATCTTCATCGTGTCCCCGGAAGCCCGGGTTGGACTGGGGGGCCTTGACGAACCGCACGCAGCGCGCAATTCTCAGGACGCGTCGTCACACCAATCCGGGATCCGAGGCATGGATCGGCGACGAAGAGGGCAGTATCAACGTGCGTTGAAGGCAGGCATGGCGCAGGCGTTGAAGACAACGAGGGTCCCAGAAAAGTGGGACTGGACATCAGTGTGCCAAGTGGCTACACTGACCCTTTGCGCTGCCTGTTAACTGTCCCCTGTCCGTCACCAGGGGTCTGTCCTCCCCCGAGCATCGATGACCGAACCCCCCTTGACCTGGGGTTTCTGTCTTCGTACATGGGAGAGGGGCCGGTACGCGCGTAGTGAGTCCGAGCCCTCGGAAGGACCCCCTCTTGGCCGCCTCGCGCAACGCCTCGACCGCGAATATGAACAACGGCGCCAGCACCGCCCCGCTGCGCATCTCCTTTGCAAAGATCAAGGAGCCTCTCGAGGTTCCGAACCTGCTCGCGCTGCAGACCGAGAGCTTTGACTGGCTGCTCGGCAATACCGCCTGGCAGAGTCGGGTCGAGGAGGCTCTTGAGAACGGTCAGGACGTCCCCACCAAGTCCGGTCTGGAGGAGATCTTCGAGGAGATCTCCCCGATCGAGGACTTCTCCGGGTCGATGTCGCTGACCTTCCGGGACCATCGCTTCGAGCCGCCGAAGAACTCGATCGACGAGTGCAAGGAGCGCGACTTCACGTACGCCGCCCCGCTCTTCGTCACGGCCGAGTTCACCAACAACGAGACCGGCGAGATCAAGTCCCAGACCGTCTTCATGGGCGACTTCCCGCTCATGACGAACAAGGGCACCTTCGTCATCAACGGCACCGAGCGTGTCGTGGTGTCCCAGCTGGTCCGTTCCCCCGGTGTCTACTTCGACTCCTCCATCGACAAGACGTCCGACAAGGACATTTTCTCCGCCAAGATCATCCCGTCCCGGGGTGCCTGGCTGGAGATGGAGATCGACAAGCGCGACATGGTCGGTGTCCGCATCGACCGCAAGCGCAAGCAGTCCGTCACCGTCCTCCTGAAGGCGCTCGGCTGGACGACCGAGCAGATCCTGGAGGAGTTCGGCGAGTACGAGTCGATGCGCGCCACCCTGGAGAAGGACCACACCCAGGGCCAGGACGACGCGCTGCTCGACATCTACCGCAAGCTGCGCCCGGGCGAGCCCCCCACGCGTGAGGCCGCGCAGACGCTTCTGGAGAACCTCTACTTCAACCCGAAGCGCTACGACCTGGCGAAGGTCGGTCGCTACAAGGTCAACAAGAAGCTCGGTGCGGACGAGCCGCTGGACGCCGGCGTGCTCACCACCGACGACGTCATCGCCACCATCAAGTACCTGGTGAAGCTGCACGCCGGCGAGACCGAGACGGTCGGCGAGTCCGGTCGCTCGATCATGGTCGAGACCGATGACATCGACCACTTCGGCAACCGTCGTATCCGCAGCGTCGGCGAGCTGATCCAGAACCAGGTCCGTACGGGTCTCGCCCGTATGGAGCGCGTCGTGCGCGAGCGCATGACCACCCAGGACGTCGAGGCGATCACGCCGCAGACCCTGATCAACATCCGGCCGGTCGTCGCCTCCATCAAGGAGTTCTTCGGCACCAGCCAGCTGTCCCAGTTCATGGACCAGAACAACCCGCTGTCGGGGCTGACGCACAAGCGGCGTCTGAACGCCCTGGGCCCGGGTGGTCTCTCCCGTGAGCGGGCCGGCTTCGAGGTCCGTGACGTGCACCCGTCGCACTACGGCCGCATGTGCCCGATCGAGACGCCGGAAGGCCCGAACATCGGTCTGATCGGCTCGCTCGCCTCGTACGGCCGGGTCAACGCGTTCGGTTTCATCGAGACGCCGTACCGCAAGGTCGCCGAGGGCACGGTCAGCGACGAGGTCGACTACCTGACCGCCGACGAGGAGGACCGCTTTGTCATCGCGCAGGCCAACGCGCCGCTGACCGACGAGTTCCGCTTCGCCGAGAACCGCGTGCTGGTCCGCCGCCGTGGCGGCGAGGTCGACTACGTCGGTCCCGAGGACGTGGACTACATGGACGTCTCGCCGCGCCAGATGGTGTCGGTCGCGACCGCCATGATCCCCTTCCTGGAGCACGACGACGCCAACCGTGCCCTCATGGGCGCGAACATGATGCGCCAGGCCGTGCCGCTCATCAAGTCGGAGTCGCCGCTCGTCGGCACCGGCATGGAGTACCGCTCCGCCGTCGACGCCGGCGACGTCGTCAAGGCCGACAAGGCCGGTGTGGTCCAGGAGATCTCCGCGGACTACATCACCACGGCCAACGACGACGGCACGTACATCACCTACCGGCTGGCCAAGTTCGCCCGCTCCAACCAGGGCACCTCGGTCAACCAGAAGGTCATCGTCAACGAGGGCGACCGGGTCGTCGAGGGTCAGGTCCTCGCCGACGGCCCGGCCACCGAGAACGGCGAGATGGCGCTCGGCAAGAACCTGCTCGTGGCGTTCATGCCGTGGGAGGGTCACAACTACGAGGACGCGATCATCCTGTCGCAGCGCCTCGTGCAGGACGACGTCCTCTCCTCGATCCACATCGAGGAGCACGAGGTCGACGCCCGTGACACCAAGCTCGGCCCCGAGGAGATCACCCGGGACATCCCGAACGTCTCCGAGGAGGTCCTGGCCGACCTCGACGAGCGCGGCATCATCCGCATCGGTGCCGAGGTCATCGCCGGTGACATCCTCGTCGGCAAGGTGACCCCGAAGGGTGAGACCGAGCTGACCCCCGAGGAGCGTCTGCTGCGCGCGATCTTCGGTGAGAAGGCCCGTGAGGTCCGTGACACCTCGCTGAAGGTGCCGCACGGCGAGACCGGCAAGGTCATCGGTGTGCGCGTCTTCGACCGCGAGGAGGGCGACGAACTGCCGCCGGGCGTGAACCAGCTGGTCCGCGTCTACGTTGCGCAGAAGCGCAAGATCACCGATGGTGACAAGCTCGCCGGCCGGCACGGCAACAAGGGCGTCATCTCCAAGATCCTGCCGATCGAGGACATGCCGTTCCTGGAGGACGGCACCCCGGTCGACATCATCCTCAACCCGCTCGGTGTGCCGTCCCGAATGAACCCGGGACAGGTGCTGGAGATCCACCTCGGCTGGCTCGCCAGCCAGGGCTGGGACGTCTCCGGTCTCGCCGACGAGTGGGCGCAGCGGCTGCAGGCCATCGGCGCCGACCAGGTCGACCCGCGCACCAACGTCGCCACCCCGGTGTTCGACGGTGCCCGCGAGGACGAGCTGGCGGGTCTGCTGGAGCACACCATCCCGAACCGCGACGGTGACCGCATGGTCCTCCCGTCCGGCAAGGCGCGGCTGTTCGACGGCCGCTCCGGTGAGCCCTTCCCGGACCCGATCTCGATCGGCTACATGTACATCCTGAAGCTGCACCACCTGGTCGACGACAAGCTGCACGCCCGCTCGACCGGCCCGTATTCGATGATCACCCAGCAGCCGCTGGGTGGTAAGGCCCAGTTCGGTGGCCAGCGGTTCGGCGAGATGGAGGTGTGGGCGCTGGAGGCGTACGGCGCCGCCTACGCCCTCCAGGAGCTGCTGACCATCAAGTCCGACGACGTCACCGGCCGCGTGAAGGTCTACGAGGCCATCGTCAAGGGCGAGAACATCCCCGAGCCCGGCATCCCCGAGTCCTTCAAGGTGCTCATCAAGGAGATGCAGTCGCTCTGCCTGAACGTGGAGGTGCTGTCCAGCGACGGTATGTCCATCGAGATGCGTGACACCGACGAGGACGTCTTCCGCGCTGCGGAGGAGCTCGGCATCGACCTGTCCCGGCGCGAGCCGAGCAGCGTCGAAGAGGTCTGACGGGAGTCCGGCCGGGGACCGGACCGTGAAGGTCCAGTCCCTCGCCGACCCCCAGGCCCCCGTTTCAGACCACAGACTTACAACCCTGAGAGGGATTGACGCATAGTGCTCGACGTCAACTTCTTCGACGAGCTCCGGATCGGCCTGGCCACCGCTGACGACATCCGTCAGTGGAGCCACGGTGAGGTCAAGAAGCCCGAGACCATCAATTACCGCACCCTCAAGCCCGAGAAGGACGGCCTCTTCTGCGAGAAGATCTTCGGCCCCACCCGGGACTGGGAGTGCTACTGCGGCAAGTACAAGCGGGTGCGCTTCAAGGGCATCATCTGTGAGCGCTGTGGCGTCGAGGTCACCCGCGCCAAGGTGCGCCGTGAGCGGATGGGCCACATCGAGCTGGCCGCGCCCGTCACGCACATCTGGTACTTCAAGGGCGTTCCGTCGCGCCTCGGCTACCTGCTCGACCTCGCCCCGAAGGACCTGGAGAAGGTCATCTACTTCGCGGCGTACATGATCACGTACGTCGACGAGGAGCGCCGCACCCGCGACCTGCCCTCCCTGGAGGCGCATGTCTCCGTGGAGCGGCAGCAGGTCGAGAACCGTCGCGACGCCGACCTCGAAGCCCGCGCCAAGAAGCTGGAGGCGGACCTCGCCGAGCTGGAGGCCGAGGGCGCCAAGGCCGATGTGCGCCGCAAGGTGCGCGAGGGTGCCGAGCGGGAGATGAAGCAGCTGCGCGACCGTGCGCAGCGCGAGATCGACCGGCTCGACGAGGTGTGGACCCGGTTCAAGAACCTCAAGGTCCAGGACCTGGAGGGCGACGAGCTGCTCTACCGCGAGCTGCGTGACCGCTTCGGCACGTACTTCGACGGCTCGATGGGTGCCGCGGCGCTGCAGAAGCGCCTGGAGTCCTTCGACCTCGACGAGGAGGCCGAGCGGCTCCGCGAGATCATCCGCACCGGCAAGGGCCAGAAGAAGACCCGTGCGCTCAAGCGGCTGAAGGTCGTCTCCGCGTTCCTGCAGACGTCCAACAGCCCCAAGGGCATGGTCCTCGACTGCGTGCCGGTCATCCCGCCGGACCTGCGGCCGATGGTGCAGCTGGACGGTGGCCGCTTCGCGACCTCCGACCTCAACGACCTGTACCGCCGGGTCATCAACCGCAACAACCGACTGAAGCGGCTTCTCGACCTCGGCGCGCCCGAGATCATCGTGAACAACGAGAAGCGCATGCTCCAGGAGGCCGTCGACGCGCTCTTCGACAACGGCCGCCGCGGCCGCCCGGTGACGGGTCCCGGCAACCGTCCGCTGAAGTCGCTGTCCGACATGCTCAAGGGCAAGCAGGGCCGCTTCCGGCAGAACCTGCTCGGCAAGCGAGTCGACTACTCGGCGCGTTCCGTCATCGTCGTCGGCCCGCAGCTCAAGCTGCACCAGTGCGGTCTGCCCAAGGCCATGGCGCTGGAACTGTTCAAGCCGTTCGTGATGAAGCGCCTGGTCGACCTGAACCACGCGCAGAACATCAAGAGCGCCAAGCGCATGGTGGAGCGCGGCCGCACCGTCGTGTACGACGTCCTCGAAGAGGTCATCGCCGAGCACCCGGTGCTGCTGAACCGTGCGCCCACCCTGCACCGCCTCGGCATCCAGGCGTTCGAGCCGCAGCTGGTCGAGGGCAAGGCCATTCAGATCCACCCGCTCGTGTGCACCGCGTTCAACGCGGACTTCGACGGTGACCAGATGGCCGTGCACCTGCCGCTGTCCGCGGAGGCGCAGGCCGAGGCCCGCATCCTGATGCTGTCCTCGAACAACATCCTCAAGCCGGCCGACGGCCGTCCGGTGACGATGCCGACCCAGGACATGGTTCTCGGTCTGTTCTTCCTCACCACCGACAGCGAGATGCGCGACGTCAAGGGCGAGGGCCGTAACTTCGCGTCCGTGGCCGAGGCGATCATGGCGTTCGACGCCGGTGAGCTGTCGCTCCAGTCGAAGGTGGACATCCGCTTCCCGGTGGGCACCATCCCGCCGCGCGGCTGGACCCCGCCTGCCGTCGAGGAGGGCGAGCCGGAGTACCAGAGCGGTGACAGCTTCCGGCTGAAGACCACGCTGGGCCGTGCGCTCTTCAACGAGCTGCTGCCCGAGGACTACCCGTTCGTCGACTACGAGGTCGGCAAGAAGCAGCTCTCCGAGATCGTCAACGATCTCGCCGAGCGCTACCCGAAGGTCATCGTGGCGGCGACGCTCGACAACCTGAAGGCGGCCGGCTTCTTCTGGGCGACCCGTTCCGGTGTCACCGTGGCCATCTCCGACGTCGTCGTTCCCGAGGCGAAGAAGGAGATCGTCAAGGGTTACGAGGCGCAGGACGAGAAGGTCCAGAAGCAGTACGAACGCGGTCTGATCACCAAGGACGAGCGCACCCAGGAACTCATCGCGATCTGGACCAAGGCGACCAACGAGGTCGCCGAGGCGATGAACGAGAACTTCCCGAAGACCAACCCGATCTTCATGATGGTGAACTCGGGTGCACGAGGCAACATGATGCAGATGCGTCAGATCGCCGGTATGCGTGGTCTGGTGTCGAACGCGAAGAACGAGACGATCCCGCGTCCGATCAAGGCGTCGTTCCGTGAGGGCCTGTCCGTGCTGGAGTACTTCATCTCCACGCACGGTGCCCGTAAGGGTCTCGCGGACACCGCCCTGCGTACCGCCGACTCGGGTTATCTGACCCGTCGTCTGGTGGACGTCTCGCAGGACGTCATCATCCGCGAGGAGGACTGCGGCACCGAGCGCGGCCTCAAGCTGCACATCGCCGAGCGCGGCGAGGGCGGCGTTCTACGCAAGGCGGAGAACGTCGAGACGTCCGTGTACGCGCGCTGCCTCGCCGAGGACATCGTGGTCGACGGCAAGGTGCTGGCCCCGGCCGGCACCGACCTGGGCGACGTCCTCATGGACGAGCTGATCGCCCGGGGCGTCGACGAGGTCAAGACCCGCTCGGTCCTGACCTGCGAGTCCGTGGTCGGCACCTGCGCCATGTGCTACGGCCGCTCGCTCGCCACCGGCAAGCTGGTCGACATCGGTGAGGCGGTCGGCATCATCGCCGCCCAGTCCATCGGTGAGCCCGGCACCCAGCTGACGATGCGTACCTTCCACACCGGTGGTGTGGCCGGTGACGACATCACCCAGGGTCTGCCGCGTGTCGTCGAGCTGTTCGAGGCCCGTACCCCGAAGGGTGTCGCCCCGATCTCCGAGGCGAGCGGCCGCGTGCGCATCGAGGAGACGGAGAAGACGAAGAAGATCGTCATCACGCCGGACGACGGCAGCGACGAGACGGCCTACCCGATCTCGAAGCGCGCCCGACTCCTGGTCAGCGAGGGCGAGCACGTCGAGGTGGGCCAGAAGCTCACCGTGGGTGCCACCAACCCGCACGACGTGCTGCGCATCCTGGGCCAGCGTGCCGTCCAGGTCCACCTGGTCGGCGAGGTCCAGAAGGTGTACAACTCGCAGGGTGTGTCGATCCACGACAAGCACATCGAGATCATCATCCGGCAGATGCTGCGCCGAGTGACGATCATCGAGTCCGGCGATGCCGAGCTGCTGCCCGGCGAGCTGGTCGAGCGCACGAAGTTCGAGCACGAGAACCGTCGTGTGGTCCAGGAGGGCGGTCACCCGGCCTCGGGTCGTCCGCAGCTCATGGGTATCACCAAGGCGTCGCTGGCGACGGAGTCGTGGCTGTCGGCCGCGTCCTTCCAGGAGACGACCAGGGTTCTCACGGACGCGGCGATCAACGCCAAGTCCGACTCCCTGATCGGCCTCAAGGAGAACGTCATCATCGGTAAGCTCATCCCGGCCGGTACGGGTCTGTCCCGCTACCGCAACATCCGGGTCGAGCCGACCGAGGAGGCCAAGGCCGCGATGTACTCGGCCGTCGGCTACGACGACATCGACTACTCGCCGTTCGGCACGGGCTCCGGCCAGGCCGTCCCGCTGGAGGACTACGACTACGGTCCGTACAACCAGTAGGCGAGCCGCTTGATGAGATGAAGGGCGGTCACCCCGGCGTACGGGGTGACCGCCCTTCGGCGTGTTTCAGCGCTCGCGTTCCAGGCGAGCCTGCAGATGATGCAGGCGGGTGTGGACGTCCGGGTGCGAGTCCAGCAACCGGGCGATTACCGATTCCCTGTCCGGCGGGACCTCCGGGGACGCGGAGTCGGCGCGCTGAGAGTGCCTCCGGTCGTGTTCCTCGCTGAGCAGCGCCATGAGCTGCTGTCCGAAGCCCAGATCCACCGCTTGCTCGTCGGCCCGTAGTTCGGCCCGCCGGGAGACGGCTGCCGTCAGGTAGGGGGTGGCCAGAGGCAGGAATATCAACCCGTAGGTCGCCGTGGCCAGCGCGATCACGGCCGCCCCGAGCAGGCCCACGACGAGCACGGTCGCACCCGTCGACAGACGTTCGACCCGCCTGGCCGGCCGCAGTAGCAGACGCCAGGCGAGCCGACCGGGCAGCGCGTACCAGAAGGTCAACAGCGAGGCCCACGTATGTCCGCGCGTGTGATGTCCCAGTTCGTGGGCGAGCACACCCGCGAGCTGGGGAGGCGGCAGCGCCCTCAAGGAATGGCTGGTCACACCGACGATATGGCCGGCCGTTGCCATCGCATTGATGTCGTGGCTGTCCTCCACCCACAACTGGTAGGCGTCGCCGGCCACCCCGGCGCGGGCGGTGACCTCACGCCAGACGGTCCGAAGCGTGAGTGACTCCTCCGGTGTGGGGTGACGCAGTCCGAACAGCCACCGGGCCATGAGGCGCTCGCAGGGCCTGTGGAAGACCAGGGCGCCGCTGAGCACCCAGCAGCCGAGGGGGATCCACCAGATGGGGCCGCCCAGGGCGGCCACGGCGTAGGCGGCCACGAAGACCACGGCCAGACTGGCGAGGGCATGGGGAAGATGCAGAGCCAGGGTGACGAGAACCGTTGCATCTGCGCCGCGCTGACGGGCGGCAATGTGGACACGGCCGGCGCGGAACAGCACCTTGTCGTCGGCGTCGGGTGGGGCGCAGGTGTCGGGGGTGCCGCCGGGGGAGGCCGGCTCGGGCTTCTCGGCGTGGTGGGGAACGGACATGGCACTCCTCCGGGGTGCTGTCGGTGAATGGAACCGGTCGCTTCAGACGAGCAGCACAGAACCCGGAAGCAGCACCGCGGCACTGACGTAGGCGAGCAGACCCGTACGGATCCACAGGTGCTTGCGCGCCGCGATGCGGCTGGCCTCGGTGAGGGCGAGGAGCAGTGCCACGGTGGGATCCCTGCCGGTGTCCACCAGGGCCTCGGCCAGTTCACTTGTTCGCGCTGCGCGCTGGATGTCGCCGAAGTACGTCAGCGGTCGGCCGGGTTCCCAGCGGCTCCTGCCGTACCGTGGGATCACTGCGAGGAGCAGCGACAGAAGCGCGACGATCAGGCAGGTCGCCCCAGCCCACCACACCAGGGCCGTGGCCGAGGTCGGTATGCGGCGGATGCGGCCGGTCGGCAGCACGGTGAGCACACCGCTCGTCAGACCCAGCACACCGACGAGGACCGCGGCTTTGGCGTCCGCTCGGGTGATCTCCGCGCGGATGTCGGCGAGGAGTCGCGTACCTGCTTGCACCTGCGGGCTGTCCCACGCCGTGGACGCCGACGTCATGTTCCGGACTCCCGGCGATCCTTGGCCAGGGACTGCTTCGGCAACTCCGCCGGTGGTTCGGAAGCATGCTCGGAGGTGGCGGTTGCCCGCAGGATGGCTGTCATGCGCTCGGCGATGAGCTGGTGGGGTTCGTCCAGGTGGTAAGCCTCAAGCCGGTCGCTGCCCAGGGCTTGGTCGATCAGGTGCAGTTGGTGCTGCACCAGCGTCGCCTGCTCCGTGCTGAGATGGGTGAGGACCAAAGGCGTGTCATCGGGGTGAGTGGCCAAGTGCAGGGCGAGCGCCGCGCTGCCGCCCCTGGCCAGATGGCCCTCGTAGAACGCGATCTTCTCGGCCCGCCGTGTGGCCTCGTGCCGCTCGCGGAGCAGGGACGCCTCGTGCTCCGGCGGCAATGCCTCGGTCTCGTGCCGGGCGGTGCGCAGCCTGGCCTGGTGGGACCGTTCGGCCGCGTCCCGCCGCAGCCGTATCGAGCAGGCGACGCGCAGCCCCTGGTCCGCCCCGATCCACGAGGCATGCTTCACCGCCTGCTGCACGGAGTGTTCGGCTTCGGCGCTCGCCTCGATGCGGTGCCTGCGGGAGACGGATCGCATCACTGGCAGCAGTTCCCGGGTGACGAGGCCGGGTACGTCCCGCTCCTGGCTCTTGACGAACGACTCAGGGTCGTCGACGCGCCACGTGACGTCGGCGGTGACCTCGAACTCGAAACTGTCGACGAGGCTGGGCAGGGGCAGCCGCAGCCCAAAGCTGTGCGGATCGGTGTCCACCTCGTAGAGGGCGACGTAGCGCCGTACGGACGTGGGCCGACCGGGCGGGAGAAAGGTGTCGTACTCACCCCTGCGGGTGACACAGACCAGGGCGTGGTCGATGCGCCCGGTGAAGCGTCGGCCGCCGAGACGGAAGCGCGGCAGCTGCCAGACGGTACGGACCGGGTCCGGGTCCAGGCGGCCGGATCCAGGATGTTCGGGTTGACGTTGGAACCAGTCGAGCCGCTCATCGGCGGGTTCCGGCGGCTCGGACGCGGCGGGCCGTACGGGCTCGGAGGGGATGTCTTCCATGATCGGTCTCCTGTGCCGGTGTGGGGGCTGGGTATCAACGGCGGGCTACGCGGTCCAGCAGCCGTGCGGCGGCCGACGACGGGGCCACCGGGGAGTCGCGCAGTGTGCGGAGCAGGTGGCCGACGCGGCGGTCGTTGGCCGAAACGGCGGTGATGGCCGGCAGCAGGGAGGCCAGGGCCCATTCGGCGTCGGGGTTGTCGTCCGCCCTGTGCACCCAGCCGCCGAGGGTTTTCAGCGCCTCCTCGTTGCACGTGCGGTCGGCCAGCAGTCGCTCCCAGAACATGGCGAGGTGGCGTGCCGTGGACATGTCGTCGGTGGCGACGGCCTGGGCGTACCAGTGCAGGATCAGCGGCCGGTCGTCGGGCTCCTCGGTCTGCTTGCATGCCTGTAGGAAGGCGCGGACCGCGTAGGCACGGACCGTGCGATCGATGTCGAGGCGTTCGGCGAGCGCAGCCAGCACGGATTCCCGTACCACGAGGAGCAGCAGTTCGAGGGCGTCGGCGAACTGCTGTACGTCTTCGGTGAGTTCACCCTCCTCGTCGAACGGGTCGGGCTGCTGCCGGACGGCGTCCAGGAGAACGTCCAGGGTCTCCTCGGGCGCCACCGGTCCGAGCAGGCCGTACGCACGGATGGCTGTCCAGCGGCGGCTGTCGGTTCCTTTGGTGCACCAGTCCCGTAGGACGGGCAGGACGGTTCGGACCTCCAGCAGGTGGGCCAGGGTGAGGGCGTTGGCGGCGGTCAGCCAGGAGTCAGGGAAACGGGCGTCCGCCCACGGTTCGATGAGGTGGGCCATGGCGGACGAGAAGTCGGCGGCGGCAAGCTGCGCGGTCGCCGATGCCGCCCGCGTCCGGACGAGGGGACGGCCGTCCCGCGCGAGTCGGCTGATCCACTCGACGAGGGCCGGCCGGGCGGAGGGATGGAGGTTCCATACGGCCTCCAGCAGCGTCTTGGCCGTGCGCTCCTCGCGGAACTCGGCGATGAACTGGCCGACGACGCCCCACTGGGTGACCTCCGTGCCGTGGTAACCGCGGGCGTGGGCGAGCCCGAGCCGGTTCTCACGGGAACTGCCGAAGACCGGGATCACCGGCCGATCGCGAGGGTCAGCCGTGTGCTGCAGGCGTGCGTAGAGCACGTCGGCGAGCTCGGCGGCCACCGCGTACGGCGCCTTGTCGAAGACGGCGAGCGAGATGAGGAACGCCTTGTCGCGCAGTCCGCGCTGGTCGTCGGTGAGCCAGCGGGACACCTGTGCGTCAATGGCCTGCTCACTGTAGGCGGCGAGTGCCTGCTCATCGGTTTCACCGCGCTGTACGGCGACGAGCCGCTGGGCGAACTCCTTGATCGCGGTGGGCTGCTGCTGCCGGGCGAGGAACTCCTGCACCGGGGCCCGCCCGCACAGGTTCTGCCACTCCGCCTCCCCGACGCACGGTGTGACGTGTGCGTGCAGCATTTCTTCGGTGGGCGGCGGCTCCCACCGTACGAACGGAACGTCGTCCAGGGCCGCGGACGGTTCGACCGTGATGACGAGGTGACCGCCGGAGCGCTCCAACTGCTCACGCAGGCTGAGCAGGTGGGGCTCGCGCAGGGGGGTGCTCCGGTCGGCGGCGAAGTCCTGCAGGAGATAGCCGTCCGCGCGGTCCAGATGGTCGAGCAGCGCGGACAGCGAGCGGGGCTGGACGAGTGTGCGCACCGTGCCGCCGGTTGCTCGTTGCAGCAGCATCAGCGCGGCGGACTGGCGGCCCGTGTCCCTCCCGCCGGACAGGATCACGACCCTGTCGCCACGAAGCCGGACGAGAGCCTCATCGAAGCTCGGGCAGCTGCGGAAGACATCCGCCAGCTCCTTGATCTTTTCTGCCGGGACCACACCGGAGAGGTGCTCGGGGCGCTCGGCGGGGCCGCCGAAGTAGTTGGTCACGTTGCCGTGGACCGTGCCGCCGCTGACGCCGAACTGGTCGCGGCCGACCTGAGTGGCCGAGGCGGTCCGGTCCAGCGACATGACGAAGGACGGGCCATGCTGGATCAGAGCCTTGCGGGCGGCCCATGCCTCCTGGCGCTGTCCTTCCGCTGCCTCTGTCTGTTCCTCCTGCTTCTGCTCGGTCTCCTGAGCGGACTGCCCCTCAGCCGGCGTGGTGGGGGTCGCTGTCTCCTGGCTCATCGGTGTTCACCCCGGCCGGGGCTGCCGAAGTGGAGACCACCGTGCACGGTGCCGCCGCTGACGCCGTACTGGTCTCCGGCGATGCTGGTGTGGCTGACCGGGAGGCCGGCGGCCGGGTCCGCGGGTGAGGTGCCGGAGGTGTTCGCCGCGGCCTGGGACGGCCGGCCGTGCAGCCAGGCCACGGTCGGCCCCTCCTTCGTGTCCACCGTCACGGGGTGGAAGTCGTCGGGGCGGACACCAAGCGGGCCGTGCCGGACCACTCCCTTGTAGACGCCGTCCGACACACACAGCACGCAGTCGTCTTCTCGCTGCTTCAGGGCATCCCGGAGGGCATCGGCGTCGAGGAGACGTACCGCGTGGTTGAGATCCGAGCCGACCCAGCCGTCGAGTTCGTCGACGGCGACGTATCCGGATGAGAGCACGATGCGCAGCCGCATCCGGGTGCTTCTGGCGAGCAGCCGGTTCTTGCTGTGGAGCAGGGAAGGAGTCTCGGTCAGCAGGGTCTTCACCAGGGCCTGAACGGGGACCTGGGCGTCGATGAGCTCCATGACGGAGTCCCCGCGGTCCGCGCGCAAGGCGGTCGTCTCGTCCACGGTGGCGGCGACCAGGGTGGCGTCGACGACGTCGTAGAGGACTCGCCGCAGGTACGCCTGCTCCACGTCGTCGCGTGCGCCGAACTGTTCGATGTCGAAGAGCAGGATGGTGCGGTTCACGGGATCGGTCATGGCTGCCTCTCGTACGAGTTGGGTTACCGGCACGATGGCGGTCCGGAGCCGTGTCGCGGAGGGGCGGATGGCGCGGAAGAACTGTGACCGTGTGCGCAGACAAGACGCGGCGCGATGTGCGTCAGGCAGGGCCCTCGCCGGCGATGCGGCGCAACACGTCGGGGCGCAGTACGACGATGCGTCGTCGGCGGGTGACGACGACCTCGCGGGCACGCAGCTCCTTGAGGAGCCGGGCCACCGCCTCCCTGGAGGAACCGACCGAGCCCGCGAATTCGTGCTGGCTCAGCCCGATGGTGAGTTCGATGCCCTCGTCGGTGCGGTTGCCGTGGGTGCGGACCAGTTCGAGCAGGAGGACTGCCAGCCGCTCGCGCACGGTGAGAGCGGCCCATTGCAGCCGACGGCGGTCGGTGCTTCGCTGCCGGTCGGTGGTCAGGCTCAGCAACTGCAGCGCCACCCGGGAGTTCTCCGCGAGGAAGGAAGTGAAGCGGCCTTGATCGATGACGATCGCCTCGACCGGTTCCAGGGCCGTCACGGTCGCTGAGCGGTGGCGGCCGCTCAGCGCCGCGCCCTCACCGAGGATGTCACCGGGTCCACGCAGGGCGAGAAGGGCTTCGTAACCGTTGGCCGCGCTGGCTGTGACCTTGGTCCAGCCGTGCAGTACGAGAAGGACGTGGGCGGAGGGCTCGGCCTGGTGTATGAGGACGGCGCGGGCCCGGTAGTGCAGGGGGCGGCCGATCGAGAGCAGGGCCACCCGGTCCTGCTTCTCCAGCCTCGCCAGAAAGGGCACGGCATCGTCGAAACCATCGTCGTCCCATGCACGCGTGCGCCCCCCGACCATCCCGCCCCCACTGAGCTGCTGTAGTGTCGCAATCACTCAACGTACTGGAAGCGCTCGCACGTGAGACCGGCGGCAATCGGCCATGATCAGGGCGGCTGAGCGGGCCCGATCGGCGATTTGAAGATCACACAGTGTGCCCGGGCTCGACCTCATTCGCGGGGCGAGACGGTCGTGGTCCATTTGTTTTGACCGCAGCGAATGCGCTGGGTACGCTCAGACCTTGTGCCTGGGGTGTGCCCTGGCTCTGGTGCGTGCCTTCAACCGCATCGCGAGCCGACACCGGCCACCGTAATCTGCGATCTTTTCGCCGCGCGGCGGGAGTCCGCGGGTTCGACACACCCGACCGCGTGGGTCGGAGGCGTTCCAGGTTAGCTGTACCCATCGGCACACAGAAACCGGAGAAGTAGTGCCTACGATCCAGCAGCTGGTCCGTAAGGGCCGGCAGGACAAGGTCGAGAAGAACAAGACGCCCGCACTTGAGGGTTCCCCTCAGCGTCGTGGCGTCTGCACGCGTGTGTTCACGACCACCCCGAAGAAGCCGAACTCGGCCCTGCGTAAGGTCGCGCGTGTGCGTCTGACCAGCGGGATCGAGGTCACCGCTTACATTCCGGGTGAGGGACACAACTTGCAGGAGCACTCCATCGTGCTCGTGCGCGGCGGCCGTGTGAAGGACCTGCCGGGTGTTCGCTACAAGATCATCCGCGGCTCCCTCGACACCCAGGGTGTCAAGAACCGCAAGCAGGCCCGCAGCCGTTACGGCGCCAAGAAGGAGAAGTAAGAATGCCTCGTAAGGGCCCCGCCCCGAAGCGCCCGGTCATCATCGACCCGGTTTACGCCTCCCCTCTGGTGACCTCCCTGATCAACAAGGTGCTAATGAACGGCAAGCGCTCCACCGCCGAGCGCATCGTCTACGGCGCCATGGAGGGCCTGCGCGAGAAGACCGGCAACGACCCGGTCATCACGCTCAAGCGCGCCCTTGAGAACATCAAGCCGACCCTTGAGGTCAAGTCCCGCCGTGTCGGTGGCGCCACCTACCAGGTTCCGATCGAGGTCAAGCCCGGTCGTGCCAACACCCTGGCGCTGCGCTGGCTGGTCGGTTACTCCCGCGCCCGTCGCGAGAAGACCATGACCGAGCGGCTGCTGAACGAACTCCTCGACGCCTCCAACGGCCTCGGTGCCGCGGTGAAGAAGCGCGAGGACACGCACAAGATGGCCGAGTCCAACAAGGCCTTCGCGCACTACCGCTGGTAGTCGCTACCCACATCGAGACCGAGAGAAGACCGAAGCCTTATGGCTACTACTTCACTTGACCTGGCCAAGGTCCGCAACATCGGGATCATGGCCCACATCGACGCGGGCAAGACGACCACCACCGAGCGGATCCTGTTCTACACCGGCGTTTCGTACAAGATCGGTGAGGTCCACGACGGCGCCGCCACCATGGACTGGATGGAGCAGGAGCAGGAGCGTGGCATCACGATCACCTCTGCTGCCACCACCTGTCACTGGCCGATGGACGACGTCGACCACACCATCAACATCATCGACACCCCGGGCCACGTCGACTTCACGGTCGAGGTGGAGCGCTCCCTGCGCGTCCTCGACGGTGCCGTGACGGTGTTCGACGGCGTCGCCGGCGTGGAGCCGCAGTCCGAGACGGTGTGGCGTCAGGCGGACCGCTACGGCGTTCCGCGTATCTGCTTCGTCAACAAGCTCGACCGCACCGGTGCCGAGTTCCACCGCTGCGTCGACATGATCTCCGACCGTCTGGGCGCCCAGCCGCTGGTCATGCAGCTGCCGATCGGTGCCGAGGCGGACTTCAAGGGCGTCGTCGACCTGGTGCAGATGAAGGCCCTGGTGTGGTCCGCCGAGGCCACCAAGGGTGAGATGTACGACACCGTCGACATCCCGGCCACCCACACCGAGGCCGCCGACGAGTGGCGCGGCAAGCTGCTTGAGGCCGTCGCCGAGAACGACGAAGAGCTGATGGAGCTGTACCTGGAGGGCGAGGAGCCCTCCGTGGAGCAGCTGTACGCGGCGATCCGTCGTATCACCATCGCGTCCGGCAAGGGCACCGGCACCACCGTCACCCCGGTGTTCTGCGGTACCGCCTTCAAGAACAAGGGCGTTCAGCCCCTGCTCGACGCGGTCGTGCGCTACCTCCCCTCGCCCCTGGACGTCGAGGCCATCGAGGGCCACGACGTCAAGGACCCCGAGGTGGTCGTCAAGCGCAAGCCGTCGGACGAGGAGCCGCTGTCCGCGCTGGCGTTCAAGATCATGAGCGACCCGCACCTGGGCAAGCTCACCTTCGTCCGGGTGTACTCCGGCCGCCTGGAGTCCGGCACCGCCGTGCTGAACTCCGTCAAGGGCCGCAAGGAGCGCATCGGCAAGATCTACCGCATGCACGCCAACAAGCGTGAGGAGATCGAGTCGGTGGGCGCCGGCGACATCGTCGCCGTCATGGGCCTGAAGCAGACCACCACCGGTGAGACGCTGTCCGACGACAAGAACCCGGTCATCCTGGAGTCCATGGACTTCCCGGCGCCGGTCATCCAGGTCGCCATCGAGCCCAAGTCGAAGGGCGACCAGGAGAAGCTGGGCATCGCGATCCAGCGGCTGGCCGAGGAGGACCCGTCCTTCCAGGTCCACTCGGACGAGGAGACCGGTCAGACCATCATCGGCGGCATGGGCGAGCTGCACCTGGAGGTGCTGGTCGACCGTATGCGCCGTGAGTTCAAGGTCGAGGCCAACGTCGGCAAGCCGCAGGTCGCGTACCGCGAGACCATCCGCAAGGCCGTCGAGAAGGTCGAGTACACCCACAAGAAGCAGACGGGTGGTACGGGCCAGTTCGCCCGCGTCATCATCGCGATCGAGCCGATCGAGGGCGGCGACGCCTCGTACGAGTTCGTGAACAAGGTGACCGGTGGCCGCGTCCCGAAGGAGTACATCCCTTCCGTGGACGCCGGTGCGCAGGAGGCCATGCAGTTCGGCATCCTCGCCGGCTACGAGATGACCGGCGTGCGCGTCACCCTGCTCGACGGTGCCTACCACGAGGTCGACTCCTCCGAACTCGCGTTCAAGATCGCCGGTTCGCAGGCCTTCAAGGAGGCTGCGCGCAAGGCCAGCCCCGTGCTCCTGGAGCCGATGATGGCCGTCGAGGTCACCACGCCCGAGGACTACATGGGTGAGGTCATCGGCGACATCAACTCCCGCCGTGGTCAGATCCAGGCCATGGAGGAGCGGGCCGGTGCCCGCGTCGTCAAGGGCCTCGTGCCCCTGTCGGAGATGTTCGGCTACGTCGGCGACCTCCGCAGCAAGACATCGGGTCGCGCAAGCTACTCGATGCAGTTCGACTCCTACGCCGAGGTTCCGCGGAACGTCGCCGAGGAGATCATCGCGAAGGCCAAGGGCGAGTAACGCACCCCGTTCACACGCCGTAGGCTTGACTCCGGAGCCTCCAGGGGCATTCCCCCGCAAACGCGGACGGAATGCCCCCGGGTTCCGGGCCTTTACAGCAAAGATCACCTGGCGCCGATGAGTAAGGCGTACAGAACCACTCCACAGGAGGACCCCAGTGGCGAAGGCGAAGTTCGAGCGGACTAAGCCGCACGTCAACATCGGCACCATCGGTCACATCGACCACGGTAAGACGACCCTCACGGCCGCCATTACCAAGGTGCTGCACGACAAGTACCCGGACCTGAACGAGGCCTCGGCCTTTGACCAGATCGACAAGGCTCCCGAGGAGCGTCAGCGCGGTATCACCATCTCCATCGCGCACGTCGAGTACCAGACGGAGGCGCGCCACTACGCCCACGTCGACTGCCCGGGTCACGCGGACTACATCAAGAACATGATCACCGGTGCCGCGCAGATGGACGGCGCCATCCTCGTGGTCGCCGCCACCGACGGCCCGATGCCGCAGACCAAGGAGCACGTGCTCCTGGCCCGCCAGGTCGGCGTTCCGTACATCGTCGTCGCCCTGAACAAGGCCGACATGGTGGACGACGAGGAGATCCTGGAGCTCGTCGAGCTCGAGGTCCGTGAGCTCCTCTCCGAGTACGAGTTCCCGGGCGACGACGTTCCGGTCGTCAAGGTCTCGGCGCTCAAGGCCCTTGAGGGCGACAAGGAGTGGGGCCAGTCGGTCCTGGACCTGATGGACGCCGTCGACAGCGCGATTCCGGAGCCGGAGCGCGACGTCGACAAGCCGTTCCTGATGCCGATCGAGGACGTCTTCACGATCACCGGTCGTGGCACCGTCGTCACCGGTCGTATCGAGCGCGGCATCCTCAAGGTCAACGAGACCGTCGACATCATCGGCATCAAGACCGAGAAGACCACCACCACGGTCACCGGTATCGAGATGTTCCGCAAGCTGCTCGACGAGGGCCAGGCCGGTGAGAACGTCGGTCTGCTCCTGCGCGGCATCAAGCGTGAGGACGTCGAGCGCGGCCAGGTCATCATCAAGCCGGGCTCGGTCACCCCGCACACCGAGTTCGAGGCGCAGGCGTACATCCTCTCCAAGGACGAGGGTGGCCGTCACACGCCGTTCTTCAACAACTACCGTCCGCAGTTCTACTTCCGTACGACGGACGTGACCGGCGTGGTGACCCTCCCCGAGGGCACCGAGATGGTCATGCCGGGTGACAACACCGAGATGAAGGTGGAGCTCATCCAGCCCATCGCCATGGAAGAGGGCCTGAAGTTCGCCATCCGTGAGGGTGGCCGCACGGTGGGCGCCGGCCAGGTCACCAAGATCAACAAGTGATCTCGGACTGATCCGGCAGGTCTTTGGGAGGCCCGTACGACTTGAGGTCGTACGGGCCTCTCGGCGTTCAGGGTCCGCGTAGGGTCACTTCGCCCCCTGTTGCCGCGGGCCTCGTTTGTCCTCCGTCTTCACCGCGTCGTTGACCTTCTTCGCCAGGTCGTCGTCGAGCTTCCTGAACTCGCGTACCACCGTGTCGGACATGTCGGCGAGGGCGTCCAGTTGCTGGGTGATGTCCTCGCGGCCGTCCTCCCAGTTCGACTCGAAGTCGTCCAGGGCGTCGTTGACCTTGCCGTCGCCGATGTCGTCCTTGTAGGACTCGAACAGCTTCTTGGTGTGGTTCAGGCGGGTCTTGATCGAGCGCAGACGCCGGCCGTAGTCCTCAAGCTCGGTCAGCGGGAGCGAGAGGTCGCTCTTGCCCTTGCCCATGCGTCCGTCCCCCGTTCTCGGTTCTCGTAGGCTGGCCGCACCGTACAACAGCATGCTGCCTGGACAAGTGGTCGACGAAACGGGGGACACGACAGCCATGGCCCGCTACATGGAGACGCTCACCATCGAGCGCGGCGGCTTCCGCATCAAGGTGCCGGAGTCGTGGTGGGAGTTCGACGTACGCCCGGAGTCGCGTGACGACTCGATCCGGCGCATGGTGAACGAGCGGGTCGAGCAGCACCCGGAACTGGCCCCGTACCGCGACACGTACACCGACTTCCTGCGGAAGGCCGCGGCCGACGCCTGGAAGTCCGGCGCGCTGTACTGCGGTTGCATGGCGGAGAGCTTCGGCGGCGACACTCCGATCACCGGCTCGGTCACCGTCTCGCTCGTCGGCGGACGCACCAGCGAGGGCGCGCCCCTGCCCAACGACCCCGGCGCGATCGCCGCCCAACTCGCCGTCAAGGAAGCGAGGAAGCCCGGCGACTCCTGGCGGAAGGTGACGACCGTCGACCTGCCCGGAGTCGGCCCGGCCGCCCGCACCCACGGCATCGAGGACATCCCCGTACCGGGCGACAGCCTGAACCGCACCGTCCGGGCCGTGCTGATGCAGACGTATATCCCGGTGCCGGGGCAGGAGGGCAAGGTGGCCCTCGTCGCGGGCAGCAGCCAAGTCCTGGACCTGGCCGACTCGTTCTTCGACATCTTCGACGCGATCACCTCCACCTTCCGCTTCGCGGACTAGGGCAGGAGGGAACGGGTTCCGGTCAGGTGACGCGCAGTTCGGCCCAGATCGTCTTGCGTCGAGCGGGACCTCCGGTCGCTCCCCAGCGGTCGGCGAGCGCTTCCACGAGCAGTAGACCGCGGCCCGATTCACCGCAGGGAACGCCGTGTTGGACGTGCGGCAGCCGATCCCCTCGGGCGTCGCTGACCTCGATACGGAGCGTGTCGCCCACGACGTAGAGGGTCAGCCGGAAGTCCCGGCCGGGGGCGTGACCGTGGGTGACGGCGTTGGCCGCCAGCTCGGCCACGATCTGTTCCGCGGAGTCCGGCGGCAGACCCCAGCCGCGAAGGCGCGCGGTGGCGAGTAGCCGGGCGAGCCGGGCTCCGCGCGGCGTGGGAGACAGCAGGACGCTGAAGTGCCGGATGGTGTGGTCGAGTTGGGCGTGCGGCCCGGCGATTTCCTGGTTCACATCACTCAGCGTGGCCCAGTCTGCGTACCGTGAGGAGTGAGTAATCGGTTGCGTACGGTGACTGTCGGCGGGTTGTCCGGTGCTGTCCGGGCCGTCGCGGCGGTTGGTACGGGTAGGGCGCCGCGGTACGGCGCGGGACTACGGAGGAGTGCGGAATGTCGGTGGACGGTGAGGCGGTAGGGCGCAGGGACGAGGCGGATGAGCCGGGGTGGGAGGTGGACCCCGACGACGAGTGGGGCGTGGCCGTGATCACCACCGTGGGACGGCAGTTGAAGCTGCGGCGCGAGGCGGCGGGGATGCGGGCCGCCGAGTTCGGGTTGGCGGTGGGGTACGGGGAGGACCTGGTCTACAAGGTCGAGGGCGGCAAGCGGATTCCTCGGCAGGAGTACCTGATCAAGTCGGACGAGGTGTTGGGGGCGGATGGGCTCATCGCGGCTACGTGGGAGGACGTGAAGAAGGTCCGGTACCCGAAGACGGTTCGGGCGCTGGCCAAGTTGGAGGCGCAGGCGGTCGAGATCGGGGTCTACGTCTGCAACAGCATCAGCGGGCTGTTGCAGACACCTGATCATGCACGCGCGCTCTTCCAAGCAGCGCAGCCGCCGTACTCGCCCGATGATGTGGAGCGCATGGTGGCTGCTCGCATGGCCCGACGGTCGATCTTCGAAGGGGACCCGGCTCCCTCCATCAGTTTCGTGTTGGAGGAGGCAACGCTGAGGCGGGAAGTCGGAGGCACAATGGTGTGGGGACAGCAACTCGAACGCCTGCTGGAGGTGGGGCGGTTGCACAACGTCACTCTTCAGATGATGCCAACGAAGACTGATGCCCACCCCGGCGTGGACGGCAGGATTGAGGTTCTGAAGTTCGCGGACGGTACGGCGGTGGGGCGCTCCGACGGCGCGTTCAACGGTCGGCCGACCTCCGACCCGAAGCAACTGCGCATCCTTGAGTTGCGTTATGGGACTATCCGTGCGCAGGCTCTCACGCCCCGGGAGTCGCTGGTCTTCATCGAGCAACTACTGCTGGGAGAAACATGATTCGCAATGCCTCTGCCAAGGATGCCTCCGAGCTGGCGTGGTTCAAGAGCAGCTACAGCGACGGCACTGATGGCGAGTCCTGTGTCGAGGTCGCGACCGGTCCCGGCGAGGTACACGTCCGCGACTCCAAGAACATCAGCGGCCCTCGGCTCGCTCTCACACCAACCGCGTGGGGAGCCTTCGTGACGTACGCGTCCGAGGGCTGATCTCGGGGCTCGGTCCGCCTCCTGCTCCGGTGGCAGGCGGACCGACTGGTCGAGATCTTCAGCCTCTGGGGAGTCCGCGACGAGCAACTGCTGGAGGAGACATGATCCGCAAGCCCACCGCAGGAGACGCCTCCGAACTGGTGTGGTTCAGGAGCAGTTACAGCGGCGGTACCAATGGCGAGTCCTGCGTCGAGATCGCCACCCGCCCCGGCACCGTCCACGTGCGGGACTCCAAGAACACCAGCGGTCCCCGGCTCGCTCTCACACCGACCGCCTGGTCGGCCTTCGTGACGTACGCCTCGGAAAGCTGACCCTGTCTGGCCTCCGCGTTTGCCCGGAGGGACACTTAAGGGTCGGCCGCTTCCGGATGTCCATCCCGGGGCGGCCAAGTCCTGCGCGCGGCAACGGCGCCGAGCGCTCATCACCGGTGCGTACCGGTAGCAGCCGTGCCCGGAAGGGGACCACGTGACGACCCGACCCGAGGCGAGGATCTCGCCGACCCTGCCGTCCTCGCCGACCTCGCTCGACAACCTGCGGGCCGAGATCGAGCACCGCAATCCGGCCCAGCCCGAGTTCCACCAGGCCGTCCACGAGGTGCTGGAGACGCTCGCGCCGGTGCTCGCGGCCCGTCCGGAGTACGCGGAGCCGGGGCTCGTCGAGCGGCTGTGCGAGCCGGAGCGGCAGATCATCTTCCGGGTGCCGTGGCAGGACGATCACGGCCGGGTTCACGTCAACCGTGGTTTCCGTGTCGAGTTCAACAGCGCGCTGGGCCCGTACAAGGGGGGCCTGCGCTTCCACCCGTCGGTGAACCTCGGCATCGTGAAGTTCCTCGGTTTCGAGCAGATCTTCAAGAACGCGCTCACCGGGCTCGGCATCGGCGGCGGCAAGGGCGGCAGCGACTTCGACCCGCACGGCCGCAGTGACATGGAGGTCATGCGGTTCTGCCAGTCGTTCATGACGGAGTTGCATCGGCACATCGGGGAGCACACCGACGTTCCGGCGGGTGACATCGGCGTAGGCACCCGTGAGATCGGTTACCTGTTCGGCCAGTACCGGCGGATCACCAACCGCTGGGAGGCCGGTGTCCTCACCGGCAAGGGTGCGCTGTGGGGTGGTTCCCTGATCCGGCCGGAGGCGACCGGGTACGGGAACGTACTGTTCGCGGCGGAGATGCTGCGCGAGCGGGGCGAGGACCTGGAGGGCCAGACGGTGGTCGTCTCCGGCTCGGGGAACGTCGCCATCTACTCGGTGGAGAAGCTGCTGGCCCTCGGCGCGAACCCGCTGACCTGCTCGGACTCCAGCGGGTATGTGGTGGACGACAAGGGCATCGACCTGGATCTGCTCAAGCAGGTCAAGGAGGTCGAACGCGGCCGGATCAGCACCTACGCGGAGCGTCGGGGCGCGTCCGCGCGGTTTGTGCCCGGCGGGCGGGTCTGGGAGGTCCCGGCCGATGTCGCGCTGCCGTCGGCGACGCAGAACGAGCTGAACGAGAACGACGCGGCCACCCTCATCCGTAACGGTGTGAAGGCTGTGTCGGAGGGCGCGAACATGCCGACGACACCAGAGGCCGTGCGGCTGTTCCAGAGTGCGGGGGTGGCCTTCGGCCCCGGCAAGGCGGCGAACGCGGGCGGGGTCGCGGTCAGCGCGCTGGAGATGGCGCAGAACGCGTCGCGCACCGCGTGGCCAGCCGCCCGGGTCGAGGAGGAGCTGGCCCGCATCATGCAGGACATCCACACCACCTGTCATGAGACCGCCGCACGCTACGGCGTCCCCGGCGACTACGTGGCCGGCGCGAACATCGCCGGCTTCGAACGGGTCGCCGACGCGATGCTGGCACAGGGCGTCATCTGACACGACCGCCACGATGCCCGTCTGGCCCGCCCCCCCCGACGGGGCGGCCGGGCGACCGCCGCCGGGAGCCCACCGGGAGGCCCGGCGTCCGGGTCGTGCTGTCTGCGTGGACCACCGCTGCCCGGCGTCCTCGGCGGCTTCACGGCGTCGAGCAGCCGCCAGAACGGGTGAGTACCCGAGGGTGCACCCGGCGCCCGGCCGGCGGTCCCGGTACGCGGTCCCGGTACTCGGATGGCTGTTCGGCACAGGGTTCTCTCGCGCAGCCGTTCCTTGTAAGTTCGCGTGTGCACAGGGCTGTTGAGGATGCGCGCGTGACGGGGGTTGCGGGATGGTGGGGCATCGGCCTGCGGACTGGCATCCGCTGGATCTGGACAAGGACCCGACTCCGGGGGACCCGCAGCGGGTGCGTTCGCTGGCGAAGCAGCTTCATGATTTCGCGGACGACGTGTCCGACGCGCTGCGTCTGGTCAAGGGGATGGCGGGCGAGGACACGCTGCTGGAGTGGGCGGGCAAGTCCGCGGAGGTCTTCAAGGAGCAGTTCGGGGGCGTCCCGAAGGACCTGAAGAAGCTGAAGAAGTCGTACGAGATGTGCGGTGACGCGCTCGCCGGTTTCTGGCCGGAGCTGGAGCGGGCGCAGGCGCTGGCGGACCGGGCGCTGGCGAAGGCGAAGGAGGCGCAGTCCGATCTGGCGTCGGCCAAGTCCCGCCTGTCCTCGGCCGATTCGTGGGTGACCCGCGCGGGCAAGGAGGCGGACAAGTACAAGGACGACCCGACCGGCCGCAGGAGTGACGGGGACAAGCCGGACGAGGCGAAGGTCCGTGCCGCCACCCGGGACGTGCAGAACGCCAAGTCGGCGCACGAGAAGGCGCAGTCGGACGTCACCACCGCGCAGAACGCCCTCGACGCGGCGAAGAAGATGGCCGAGGACGCGCGGAAGATGCGTGACGAGGCGGCGCGTGAGGCGAAGTCGAAGATCGACGAGGCGTCGGACGCGGGGATCCAGAACCGGTCGTGGTGGGAGGACATCGGCCACTGGTTCGAGAACAACTGGGACACCATCGTCGCGGTGTGCAAGGTGGTCGTCGCGGTCGTCGGCATCGTCGCGATGATCATCGGCGGTCCGATCCTGGGCGCCATCGTCCTGATCGCGGCCCTCGTCGTCCTCGCCGACACCCTCTACAAATACTCACAGGGCAAGGCGTCCCTGTGGGACGTGGCCTTCGCGGCCCTGGACTGCATACCCGGCGGCAAGGGCCTGACCACCCTCGGCGGCCTCGCCCGGGGGATGAAGGGCCTGGGCAAGATGGGCCTCAAGGGGATGGCCAAGGGGCTTGGGAAGGGACTGCGTCGGGAGGCGGACGACGCTGTCGCCAAGAGCAAGCCCGGCAAGGGGCGATGCCTGAACGGCGATCCCATCGACATGGTTTCCGGCGAGATGCTGATGGCGGAGACCGACGTCGACCTGCCGGGCCTGCTCCCGCTGGTCCTGCGCCGCACCCACCTGTCGACCTACTGGGCGGGCCGCTCCTTCGGCCCCTCCTGGGCCTCCACGCTCGACGAACGCCTGGAGTTGGACGACCAGGGCGCCGTGTACGCCACCGAGGACGGCATGATCCTCTTCTACCCCGTGCCCGAGCCCGGCGCGGCGGTCCTGCCGGTGCAGGGCCCGCGTCGGCCACTGGACTGGGACGGCACGCCCCACGCCCCCCTGCGTGTCACCGACCCGTTGACGGGGATCACGCGCCACTTCGCCCCATCGCAGCGGCCCGCCGCGGCCGACGAGGGGTTCTCACTCCTGCTTGCCGCGATGACCGACCGTAACGGCTACCGAATCGACTTCGACCGCGATCCCGAGGGGAAGCCTGTCGCCGTCCGTGATTCCGGCGGCCGCTACATCCACGTGGACACGGTGGGCGAGCGGGTCACCGGTCTGCGTCTGCGCAATCCGGAGGACGGCCCCCAGGGGACGGTTCTCAGGCGCTTCGGATATGGCCCCAACAGCGATCTCACCGAGATCCACGACCACAGCGGCCAACCTCTCAAGCTGACGTACGACGACCGTGCGCGCATCACGTCGTGGACCGACCGCAACGGTTACTGCTATTGCTTCACCTACGACGCCGTGGACCGCTGCGTTCGAGGCGAGGGCGCCGACGGCAGCCTTTCCTGCGCCATCGAGTACGACATCGAGGGCCGCGAGACGCGCTACACGGACGCCCTCGGTCAGACGACGACGTTCCGCCACAACGAGCTGTACCAACTTGTCGCCGTGACCGATCCCCTCGGCCACTCCGAGTACTCGGAGTGGGACCGCTACGGGCGGCTGCTGTCCCGTACCGACCAACTGGGCAACACGACCCGCTTCAGTCTGGGCGCGCACGGCCAACCGGTCCGGATGGAACGGCCGGACGGGACCGGTATCCAGGTGGAGTACAGCGACGACATGCTGCCTGTCGCCCTCACGGAAGCCGACGGCGCACGCTGGGAATGCACGTACGATGACCGGGGCAACCTGCTCACCAGCACCGATCCGCTGGGAGCCGTGAGCGAGTACACCTACGACGAACGCGGACACAGGATCGCGCAGACCGACGCGCTCGGCAACACGTTCCGCTTCGACACCGATGATGCCGGGCTGCCTGTGGGGGTCGTGGACCCGCGGGGGAGCGTCGTCACTGTGCACCGGAACGCGTTCGGCCGCGTCGTGCGAATCAACGACGCGGTCGGCGGGACCGTCCGGCAGGGCTGGAGCCCGGACGGTCGGCTGCTGTGGCGGGAGCGCGCGGACGGCGGACGGGAGACCTGGTCGTACGACGCACAGGGCAACCTCACCGAGCGGTGTGAGCCGGGAGGGTTCACCACCTCGTTCGAGTACGGCGCCTTTGATCTCCCCAGGGCCCGAACCGACCCGGACGGTACCCGCTACGTCTTCGCCCATGACGCTGAGCTACGGCTCATCGGCGTGACCAATCCGCACGGCGACGAATGGAGTTACCGCTACGACGCGGCAGGCCGCCTGACCGGCGAGACTGACTTTGACGGCCGTACGCTCGGCTACGTCCACGACGCGGCCGGCCGCCAGATCGAACGGACGAACGGTACCCGTCAGACGGTCCGTCTCACCCGGGACCCTGCCGGGCGCGTGGTGACGGCCCGTACGGACGACGGCGCCGTCACCACGCTGCGGTACGACGCGGTCGGACGGCTGGTCGAGGCGATGAACCCCGGCAGCACGGTCGTCTACGGCTACGACGCGATGGGCAGGACCGTCGCCGAGACCGTCGACGGCCGGACGGTTAGCAGCGTGTACGACCCACTGGGCCGACGCGTACGGCGCACCACGCCCTCGGGAGCGACCTCGGACTGGTCGTACGACTCAGCGGGTATGCCCACGTCGCTCGTCACCGCGGCGGGTGAGCTGACGTTCACGCACGACGCGGCCGGCCGCGAGATCGCCCGTGACTTGGCAGGAGCGGCCACACTGACGCAGTCCTGGGACGCCGGTCACCGCCTCGTCGAGCAGGTCATCCGCTCGGGACCCAGCGCGGACGCCGTGCGGCAGGCCCGCTCCTTCGCCTACCGCGGGGACGGCCACGTCACCGCGATCACCGAGCGACTGGGCGGCACCCGAAGGTTCGATCTCGACCGCGCGGGCCGTGTCACACAGGTGTCCGCCGAGACCTGGACCGAGACGTACGCCTACGACGAACTCGGCAACCTCACCGCCGCCGCCCACCCCGCGCCTGGCGGGCAGGACGCACAGGGCCCGGTCGGGCACTCCGGTACGAAGGCCACGTCGGCGGGTCGTACCAGGTACGAACACGACGGCCAGGGCCGCGTGGTCCGGATGGTCCGGCGCACGCTGTCCGGGCTTCGGCGGATCTGGACGTACGCCTGGGACGCCGACGACCGACTCACGGAGGCGGTGACGCCCGAGTGTGGGGTGTGGCGGTACGGCTACGACGTGCTGGGCCGGCGCATCGCCAAGTGGCGTGTGCACGAGGACGGTTCGAGCACGGACGAGACCCTCTTCACCTGGGACGGTGCCAACCTCGCGGAGCAGCAGACAGTCCGTGACGGCCGGGTGGAGACTGACACATGGGACTGGGAGCCGGGCACCCATCGTGCGGCGGCCCAGGTACGGAGACGTTGGCGAGCCGACGACCCGGAGGCGATCGACAGGCAGTTCTACGCCATCGTCACCGACTTGGTCGGCACCCCCAGCGAACTCGTCGGGGAGGACGGCACGATCGCCTGGCGGTCCGCGACGAGTCTGTGGGGCCGCCCCCTCGCTGACGACGGCGGCGACCTGTGCCCACTGGCCTTCCCGGGCCAGTACCGCGACGCCGAGACGGGCCTGCACTACAACCTGGCGCGCTACTACGACCCGGACACGGCGAGCTTCCTCACTCCCGATCCACTTGGTCTGGTCCCCGCCCCGAACCCGCACGCATACGTCGACAACCCCTTCCGCTGGACTGACCCGCTCGGTCTGGAGGGAGACAGCACTGAGCCAGTCCGCGTCTATGACGACTCGGAGTACAGCAAGCACGGTTCGGCCAGCGGCTCGTCGGCCAAGGGCGAAGTCAGCCGTGCGCCCACCAACGGGCAGGCAGCGCTCGACCGGTCCATCGACTTGGACCCGAACAACCCGGACGTCACCAGGCGCCTCGGAGTGGACCACGTGAACAACGAGATCGTGGTGCTGGACCGACACCGCGCGATCACGGACAAGGACGGCAATATCGTCAAGGAGCTCTACCACGGCCATGTGCAGTCCTCGTATCCGTCGAAGAGTGTCACGCAGGGCGATCTGACCAAGCTGAAGAAGGCAGGCATGATCGACAACATCAAGAAACAGCGGGTGCTCCCGCCCAAGTGCGACGGATGACAGATTGAAGCGGGGGAGTCGGCCATGACGTCAGGGTGGGACTGGGAGAACGGCGAGGGGCTGCTGGGGCTCGATGACCCCGGGGAGTGGGATGCCGCGTTCGAGCGCGGGGAGGACCACCTGGGTACGGCGGTGATCGGGTTGGCGTTCCAGTGTCCGTTGGAGGAGGCGTCGCCTCGGATCGTCAGGGCGATGCGGCTTCCGGACCGCGGTCAACGGGGGTATGCGTTCACCGCGGCGGGACATGCGGCGCGGCTCAACGGGGACTTGACCCCCGAGCTGTTCACGGCGCTGAGGGCCGAGGGTCCCGGCGGCGTGGCCGAGCACGCCATCAGGGACGCCCTGGCGTACGTACCGTTCCGGAAGCTGCCGCCGTGGTTCAAGCGCCGGTGGGTGTATGTGACGGTGCGAGCCAAGCTGGAAGGCTGGTGGCTGCGTTCCACGGAGGCGATCGGGGATGCCTGGCGCTCGCTGCGCGGACGCCGCTCGTAAGCCGTAGACGTTCGCGTGGAAGGCAACCCCGCGCACGGCACCCCGAAGGCGCCGTGCGCCTCCTGTCAGCATGTTCTTGATCAACTCGGTGTTCGGGCGGTGTTGTGAATGAGTGATGGCCAGGCGGGGCGTTGATCCCCGCAGACCGACGAGGTGCTGCGGCGTGCGGGATGGCGGCCGGGGCGGGCCGTGCCGACGGACACGTGGAGGCGGTCCTGCTGGAGCGCGGCGGGTTCGTGGCGCACGAGGCCGCGCGCCGGTTCCTCGCCGAGTTCGGTGGGCTGGTGACCTACGGCTGAGCGTTCACCCGCTGTGGCGGTCGTCCGCGATCAGCTTGGCGTGCAGCACTCCCGTGCTCGCTGTGCGGTGCCAGACGTCCACTTCCGGCGGTAAGGACCTGAGAGGGGGAGCGGCTGGGCCGCGAGCCGGAAGGGGTCCTGCACGGCGTCGTCACCTGCCTGCACGGGCAGGGTGACCGGGGGAGGCCACGATCTACGGTTCCTTGCTCCACGAGGACGCCTCACGGGTTCGAAGCGTCCAGGTGGACCTGAGTCCGGAAGACGTGGACAAAGCCACGCACGCGTGGCGGCACGGGCTGGAGGTAGCGGTGACGGGTGACCTGGAGCCGCACGGAACCGGCCTCCGGATGCGGCGGGTGCTCGGATTCGTCACCCGGCCGGAGTGACGAACGGCTGCCACGTCGAGCCTTCTGCCCAGGGCGGACACGGGCAAGCTGCTCAGGAGTCCAGCGGCAGCGACCCCTGTTCCGCCGCCAGCCCCAGGTAGGTGTACTCGGTTGCCCGTGCGATACCGACGGAGTCCAGACGCTGACGGAACCGGACCCGGAAGTGGACGTTGTCCCCGAGACCGGGGCGCATGCGAAGCAGCGCTCCGGGATCCTCGAAGTGGACGTCGTAGGCGGGAGCGTTCTTCGCGGTGCCCGTCTTCACCTTCACCCATCCGCTCTCACGCAGCTCCGTGATCCGGCCGGAGATGGTGATCTCCTGGTCGCGCGGCCTGGTGTCGCGCAGTCGCCCTACGTAGTGCCGACCGCGCTCGGTCAGCCGAGCACTGCGCATGCCGCCATCCGCGTCGTACCAGGTCACGCCCAATTCGAGTTCGTACTTGTCCAGTGCCCGTGCCACCGCGTCCACGGCATCGAAGAGCCGCGCCCATTCGCGGACGTCCTGTTCGGCTTCCAGAGCGTCCAGGAGCCTGGTGAAAGCCTGCATGCCACTGCTGGCCGCAGAGGTGGTGGGGGCGTCCAGAGCCGCCTGGTTCTGCGCATGAGTCGCGGCGACGGGACGGGCGTGAATCACGGTGCTGCCCGGCGAGACGCCGGTGAGTTCCAGTTGAATCGGAGTGCCCGCCGCCGCGGAAACCGCCTTTTCCACCGGGTCGAGAAGGGAATCGCCCCACTGGAAGCGCAAGGCGCCGCCCTCGGTGTCCGGGCCGGTGAGCCGGAGCCGGAGCTCTTCCTCGAGGTGGGCGTCCGGCTCGTACTCGCGTGCTGCTGCCAGGAGGCTCGCCCGGTGATCGGCCTCGACCTCCTCGTCGTCCCGCTCCTCGGTTCCCATCTCCTCCAGCAGGCGGCGTGCGGCCTCCGTGGCGTTCGGGTCGCTCCGGAGGCGTTCACGCCTGCGTTCGCGCCAGCTGTCGCCGGTTGTCACAGTCGCACCTCCAGGTATCCGCGTGCCGGGACGGCACTCTCCTCCGACGGGGAACTGTCTGCCTGGTCAGGCAGCCGACAGCGTTGCCACCAGTCGTCCCACACGCCCCTTTGCATGAAGTATGTCCGCTCCTCGGGCGCCATGCGCTCAGGCTGGAAGACGTGCCCGACGGGGCGGTACCCGACTCTGACCGGCGAGATGCCGAACGTCTTCTTCATGCTGTCCCGGCTTTTGAAGGCCGTGGTCAGCCACTTCGAGCCCGGTCTGCCACGCACCGCGTGCTCAGCCCTGGCATCGATCAGCAGGGTTACGTCGATGTTCCGTGGATCGATCTTGGCGCTGACGAAGCTGCCGCCGAGCCACAGCCTGTGCATGAGCGTGAGCCCGTCCAGGACGTCCAGGTACTGGTCCTCGAGGGCGAAGAAGCGTTCCAGGTAGTCGTGCAACCCGGTCCATAGTTTCCCGCGGGTGGCTGAGCCCCGGAACTGGGGCGCACGGACCAGCATGGATTCCGCGTCGTCGAGGGAGACCGAGTACCGGCCGAGCGGAAGGAATCCGTTCGCGGCGAACGAAGGCAACACGGGCTGTGGGTCCTGTCGATTCGGTGGGCGTCCGAGGGAGGTCACGACCTGCCGTGCGGCTCATCTTGCCGTTTCGCAGACCGGACCGTCGGTGGTTTCCATGACTTGGCGAGCCCCATGACTCGCGGCCGCGGTACGGCAGTCCCCGCAGAGATCTGCGGGCTCGGCCGCGCGGAAGCCGCGGTCGCAGCCGTCGCAGTTCTGCAGGGGGTGCCGTACGGGTGGTGGAGCGGCCGGGGCGCGCACCGGGGGTGGGGGCGGAAGCTGAGCCGTGAGGCGATGGGCAAGGAGGGCCGCTGGGCGGCGTACGCCCTCGGGTGGCAGGTCGGAGGTCAGAGCACGGCGTACCGCGCCCGGGGGCACCTCGTACTGCAGCCAGGCGGCGACGCCGGGGGCGAGATGGGCGGTATCGCAGGCGGAGAGGAGAAGGCGGGAGTCCTCGCGGTGCAGGGTGGCGAGGAGGTCGGCGGCCTCCTGGAGGAGAGCGGGGGAGGGGTACGTCGGCTGGGGGACTGGCGGGAGCGGGTGCCGCTTCTTGCGGGGTTCGCGGGGTTTGCCGTGCCCTGCCGGGGGCTCCTCGGTGGCCGCCGTCCGGTTGCCGGAGGTGGCGGCCGAAACGGGTGCGGATGCGTGGCTTCGGCGTACCGCTGAGTGCGGCTGGTTGCAGCTGATCGTGCGGGTGACCAGGCGGCCGGCGGGGGTGTGTTCGCGTACGCGGCGGAGGTAGCCGTGGGCCTCCAGTTCGCGCAGGCCGGCGGCGATGCGGGTGCGGCCCTCGGGGAAGCGGTCGGCGAGGGTCTTGATGTCCACGGGGGCATGGGCCGGCAGTGACTGGATGTGCACGGCCAGGGCGATGGCCACCAGGGACAGCTCGGGGTGCTGGGCCAGGTGGTTGCCGATCACCGTGAAGCGGGTGGTGTGGCGGGTGTTGTCGTGGGTTACGCCGTAGGCATGCGGGCGTGTGCGTGTGCGTGGATTCGCCCGGGAGGGGGGTTCGATGGCGGCAACGGCTGACTGGGAGTGCGGGGACACGCTAGGGTTCTGGGTACCCATCGGGAAGCCTCTATCTTCCTCGGTGGCCAGGCCCTCGATCGGGATCGCTAGTCCCGGCCGGGGGCCGATGCATGTTTGCGGTTGTTTGCGCTGAGAGTAGGGCAGTTGGAGTCCCTGAAATCCAGTTGAGCCGGTGATGTTCACCCGCCCGAGTGACGGTTGAGCACGGGCGGGTGGGGTGGGGCTTGGCGGGGTTCTTCGTCCCCCGAGTTCTTTCAGTGGATACGGCCTTCGGCACCGGAACCCGTAGGTGCGGATTCCGGCGGTGAGCAGCGCGGTCTCCTTGGGCAGCCCTCGGCGGCGCAGGTGCGCCTCGGCGAGGAGTCGGGCCAGACGGGCTTCGCGTCGTGTGGACGACAGCAGCACGCTGAAGTTGGGGAAATGCTCGGCCGATTGGGCCGTGGTCTCGGGTGCGGCGATTTCCTGATTCACGTCACCCAGCGTTGCCGAGTGCGCTTACCGTGAGGAGTGATCGAGTGCTTGCGTGACGTGACTGTCGGCTCGTTGTCCGGTGCTGTCCGGGCTGTCGGCACCGTTGCTCCGGGCAGGGCGTCGCGGTACGACGCGGGACTACGGAGGGCGCGGTATGTCGGTGGACGGTGAGGCGGGACGGCTCAGGGATGAGGCGGAGGAGCCGGGGTGGGAGGTGGATCCGGACGACGAGTGGGGTGTCGCCGTCATCACCACTGTGGGGCGGCAGTTGAAGCTACGTCGGGAGGCGGCGGGGCTGCGGGCCGCCGAGTTCGGGAAGGCGATCGGGTACGGGGAGGACCTCGTCTACAAGGTCGAGGGAGGGAAGCGGATTCCCCGGCAGGACTACTTGGTTAGGGCCGACGAGGTGTTGAAGGCGGGTGGGCTCATTGCGGCGACGTGGGAGGACGTGAGGAAGGTCCGGTACCCGAAGAAGGTTCGGGAACTGGGCAAGCTGGAGGCCAAGGCGGTGGAGATCGCTCTGTACGAGTGCCACATCATCCCCGGGCTGTTGCAGATCTCGGAGCATGCGCGATCGGTGATCGGGGCTGCGCAGCCGCCGTACTCGCCGGACGATGTGGAACGCATGGTGGCCGCACGTCTGGCTCGGCAGACGGTCTTCGAACGCTCGCCCGCTCCAGCGCTCAGCTTCGTCCTGGAAGAAGGGGTCCTGCGTCGTCCCATCGGGGGCACAATGGCCTGGCGTCAGCAGCTCGAACGCCTGCTGGAGGTGGGACGGTTGCACAACATCGTGCTTCAGGTGATGCCGATGAACTGCGACACCCACTCCGGCCTGGACGGTCGGATCGAACTGCTGAAGTTCCCGGACGGTACGGCGGTGGGGCGCTCCGATGGCGCGTTCAACGGTCGGCCGACCTCCGAACCCAAACACCTGCGCATCCTTGAGCTGCGGTATGGCACCATCCGGGCTCAGGCACTCTCGCCTGGGGAGTCGCTGGCCTTCATCGAGCAACTGCTGGGAGAAACATGATCCGCAAGACCATCGCCGGGGACGCCTCCGAGCTGGCGTGGTTCAAGAGCAGCTACAGCGGCGGCAACGACGGCAACTCCTGCGTTGAGCTTGCCATCACCCCCGGCACCGTGCATGTCCGCGACTCCAAGAACATGCAGGGCCCGTCGTTCGACGTGGGTGGCTCGGCGTGGGTGGAGTTCGTGACCTACGCCCGCGAGGCCTGAGCCTCAAGTGCTCGCGCCCCGCACCTGGACGATGCCAGGGCGGGGCGCGTTGCCGTCAGCGAGGAAGCCGAGGCTCAGGCGGCGTCCTCGATGATGTCGAGCGGCGGCAGGTGTCGGACGATCTCCATCGTCGCGAGGCTGACCGTCACGATGCGCCGGAGTAGGTCGACGACGTAAAGCGGGTCGTCGGACCAGTCGTTGGGGTCGTTGACGATGCCGGACTTCGGATCGGTCTTCACCTGGTACCGGTCGATGATCCACTCGATCGCCGAACGCGCGCCGAGCTGGTACTCGTACGCTTCCTCCGGGATGTTCTCCAGCGTGACGTGGTTGTTGTAGACGATCTGCGTGCGGTCCTGGACGCCCTTCACCTTCGGGATCTTCATCTTGCTCACCCGGAAGAGCTCGGATTCGGGCATGTCCGGGCGGGTGTTCCTGAGCGACATCACGATGCCGCCGAACGGCTTGGCCGTCTCGTATTTGATGTGCAGCTTGGACAGCTCCCGGCCGGCCGCCGAGAAGCCCCGGAAGTCGCGCACCCTTGGGATGCGGGGCAGGGACTTCTTGAGGTCGGCGGCGTAGGCCTCGCGGTAGGCGGGGGAGTGGAGCAACCCGTAGACGTAGAAGAAGATGTCGTCCTTCGTCAGGTCGGGAGCCGTGTCGGCGTACGTCTTGCGGTACGCGGCGAGCGTGGCATCGGTGATGTTGTCGACGCGCTCGTAGGCGGCGGATCCGGCTTCGTCACCGAAGTCGAAGCCGCCTTCCACGGTGAGTTCGCGGTAGGTATAGCGGGGGAAGAACTGGCCACCGCTGCCCGCGCCTGTGACGTGAAGGTCAGGGAGGCAATCCAGCATGAGTACCGAGAAGGGGACTGCCGATCCATTGCCGACGTTGTAGAAGCCGAAATTTTCATGCTCCGGCGTCGGGAATAGTTGTGGCATCTTGCCGGGACGATGGTTGAGGTCTCGGTCAAAATACACCGCTTGGCGGTTGAAGGGACGATACAGGCCCGTTACGACGCGCTCCGCGGCATACTCCAGTTGCTTCCCCTGTGTGAGCTTCGAGATCAGGCTGGTTGTCCAGCTGATTTGCTCCGCATCACGGTCGATGTAGCGGTCCGCATCTGCCACTTGGGATTGGGTAGTGCCCGAGATCCTGCGGTGCTCCTGGTACCCAGTTACCTGCGCGTTGTAGAAGTTGACCATCGATTCCGCATTCTCGCGGAGCTGTTGCCCGGAGAAGTTGTAAACCCATGAGTCTCGGCCGGTCTCAAGCCCACGGGAGAACAGTCGAAAGATACCCTTCTCCACTGCGGATTTGTCTGTCTCCCCGACAGGTTGGAACGTCGCGAACCTCTCGTCCCGCTGGTTGATCCAGTCCCCGTCTGCGTTCGGCGCGATCCGCTGCCACTCCACCGACTCCAGGCTCTGCCCGCTCATGATGCCGAGCTTGTCCTCGCGGCTGAGGTAGTCCCCGATATCCCGGTAGAAGAGCCCGCGTGGCGCGTCCGTACGACCACCCTTGACCAGGACGATCACGGCCACCGTATTGCGGCTGCCCGAACCGAAGATCTTGCCGCCCTCCCTGCGGGACAGCTCGCCAGCCGTGCGCTGGTTGCCCCGCAGGTTGTAGCAGTACACCGCGTCGAACTCGTCCGTCAGGCACTTGCGGACGCCATCGGCCGTGTTCCCGTCGATGTAGCCGCCGTTGGAGACGAACGCCACGACACCCTCGTCCTTGATCCGGTCGGAGGCCCAACGGAAAGCGCGGAGGTAGGAGTCGTAGAGGGAGTTCTTGTTCTTCGCCGTCGACCTTGCCGCGTAGGTCGCCTGGACCCGGCCGTCCAACGCCTCGTACTTCAGATTCTGGTTGTCGTCGTTCTGGCTGTCCTGCCCCACCGAATAAGGCGGATTCCCCAGCACGACCCGAATGTCCTGCCCCATCTGCTTCCGCACCCGCTCGCTGTTCCCCGACAGCACGTCCCCGAACAGCCGTCCCTCCTCGGACTCCGCGAGCTGGAACGTGTCCGTCAGCACGATGCCCTCGAACGGGACGTACGTATTCCCAGTATCAGCCCCGGCCTCCGCGTACACGTCATGGAACGCGGCCTCGACGTTGACCGCCGCGATGTAGTACGCCAGCAGCACGATCTCGTTCGCGTGCAACTCCCGCGTGTACTTGCGGAGCAGGTCCTCCGGCCTGATCAGGCCGGACTGGAGCAGCCGGTGACTGCCGAGCCAGAGATCGGGGCGCTGCTGGAGCCAGACCTTCGTCAGCCGCTGGATGAGCCGGCTGTGCTTCCCGTCGGGCACAGGCTGGCTTCCACTCGATGTGCCCGTACAGGGACTTCAGGCGAGTCCCCTCCAACTCCTTGGTGGCGGAAGCGGCCCGATGTTCGAACTCCTCGACGCTCATCTACGGAGCCACTGGCATGCTGGGGAGCAGTCAGTGGTCACTACCGTCACCTGCTCGCGCTGCTCGTATCCGGACACTATGCCCCTCGTGCACTCGCCCCTCCTGCCTGTCCCTATGAGCACGTACGCATATGGCGTACGGTCCCAGACGCACCCAGTAACGCTGCGTATCCAAAGCAGTGCCACTGGCGGCAGCCGTGGGTTTGACCTAAGTCACGCCCGGGGTAACCTCTTCGGCTCGATTGGCGTCGGTCAAGGGCCCTGTGGCAGACTGTCCGAGTTGCTCGGTCGAGTGTTGATGTTGCGCGCCTCCCGCCGGGAGGACCGGAAGCGAGTCCCACAGTACTCGTCAACCCCGTGTGGGTTGGACGTACGGGAATCTTCCGGGAAGCGTCGGCGCAGCACCGGCCAGGCGCCCGGTGGGCCTTCCGCCCCCGGTCTGCGGTTCCGGAAGGGCCGTGCGCATTCCCCGCAGGGATGTTCGAACAAGGGGCATCTGTGTCAGCGGGAACGCGACACGCCCGACCGCGTGGGTCGGAGCAGGCGAAGGAAACGAAGGGAACACCGGGTTCCAGAGCGTGAGAAGAGACAGGACTGCTGAGTAGCCATGGCGGGACAGAAGATCCGCATCCGGCTCAAGGCCTACGACCACGAGGTCATCGACTCCTCGGCGAAGAAGATCGTCGAGACGGTGACCCGTACTGGTGCGTCGGTCGCGGGCCCGGTGCCGCTGCCCACTGAGAAGAACGTGTACTGCGTCATCAAGTCGCCGCACAAGTACAAGGACTCGCGCGAGCACTTCGAGATGCGCACGCACAAGCGCCTGATCGACATCCTCGACCCGACCCCCAAGACCGTTGACTCTCTGATGCGACTCGACCTCCCGGCCGGTGTCGACATCGAGATCAAGCTCTGAGGCGCGGTGATCTGAGAGATGGCTAAGCAGATCAAGGGCATCCTGGGCGAGAAGCTCGGCATGACGCAGGTGTGGGACGAGAACAACCGCGTTGTTCCCGTCACCGTCGTCAAGGCCGGACCCAACGTCGTCACCCAGGTCCGTACCAATGACGCCGACGGCTACGAGTCCGTCCAGATCGCCTTCGGCGAGATCGACCCGCGCAAGGTGAACAAGCCCCTCAAGGGCCACTTCGCCAAGGCCGACGTCACCCCGCGTCGTCACCTCGTCGAGATCCGCACGTCGGACGCCTCCGAGTACACGCTGGGCCAGGAAGTCACCGCCGAGGTGTTCGAGGCCGGCGTCAAGGTCGACGTCACCGGCAAGAGCAAGGGCAAGGGCTTCGCCGGTGTCATGAAGCGCCACAACTTCCGTGGCCTCGGCGCCGGGCACGGTACCCAGCGCAAGCACCGCTCCCCCGGCTCCATCGGTGGCTGCGCCACCCCGGGCCGCGTGTTCAAGGGCCTCCGCATGGCGGGTCGCATGGGCAACGAGCGGGTCACCACCCAGAACCTGACCGTCCACGCCGTTGACGCGGAGAAGGGTCTGCTGCTCATCAAGGGCGCGGTTCCCGGTCCGAACGGCGGCCTCGTCCTGGTCCGCACCGCGGCCAAGGGGGCCTGAGGTAACCGATGAGCACTGTTGACATCCTTTCGCCGGCGGGCGAGAAGGCCGGTTCCGTCGAGCTCCCCGCGGAGATCTTCGACGCCAAGGTCAGCGTCCCGCTGATCCACCAGGTCGTCGTCGCGCAGCTGGCCGCCGCCCGCCAGGGCACCCACAAGACCAAGACTCGCGGCGAGGTCCGTGGTGGTGGCAGGAAGCCCTACCGCCAGAAGGGCACCGGTCGCGCCCGCCAGGGTTCGACCCGCGCGCCGCAGTTCGCCGGCGGTGGCGTCGTACACGGCCCGCAGCCACGTGACTACTCGCAGCGGACCCCGAAGAAGATGAAGGCCGCCGCCCTGCGCGGTGCCCTCACCGACCGGGCCCGTCACGACCGCATCCACGTCGTCGCCGGCGTGGTCGAGGGCGAGACCCCCAGCACGAAGGCCGCCCGGAGCCTGTTCGGCAAGATCAGCGAGCGCAAGAACCTGCTCCTGGTCGTCGACCGCGCCGACGAGGCCGCGTGGCTGTCCGCCCGCAACCTGCCCCAGGTCCACATCCTGGAGCCGGGCCAGCTGAACACGTACGACGTTCTCGTCTCGGACGACGTGGTCTTCACCCAGGCCGCTTTCGAGTCCTTCGTGTCCGGCGCGCCTTCCGCCGCGCGGAGCAATGACACCGAAGGGAGCGAGGTCTGATGGCAGTCCGTCACCCCGCTATCGCCTCGAAGGCCGCCAAGGCCGCCAAGGCCGCGCGCGTCGCCAAGGCGAGGCGCCACGCCACCGAGGGCAAGAACACCGTCGTCACCCCGGCGAGCAAGGCGTACACGGACCCCCGTGACGTCCTGCTCAAGCCGGTCGTGTCCGAGAAGAGCTACGCGCTCCTCGACGAGAACAAGTACACGTTCATCGTCGACCCGAACGCCAACAAGACCCAGATCAAGCAGGCCGTCCAGGCGGTCTTCTCGGTCAAGGTCACCGGGGTCAACACGATCAACCGCCAGGGCAAGCGCAAGCGCACGAAGACCGGTTTCGGCCAGCGCGCCGCCACCAAGCGCGCCATCGTGACCCTTGCCGAGGGCGACCGCATCGACATCTTCGGCGGTCCGACCGCGTAAGCGGGTCGGATCGTCCAGATAATCGGGAATCTTCCGAGGACTGAGAGACAATGGGAATCCGCAAGTACAAGCCGACTACGCCGGGCCGTCGTGGCGCCAGCGTCGCCGACTTCGTCGAGGTCACGCGGTCCACGCCGGAGAAGTCGCTGGTCCGCCCCCTGCACAGCAAGGGCGGCCGTAACAACGCCGGTCGTGTGACCGTTCGCCACCAGGGTGGCGGACACAAGCGCGCCTACCGTCTGATCGACTTCCGTCGGCACGACAAGGACGGCGTGCCGGCGAAGGTCGCGCACATCGAGTACGACCCCAACCGCACCGCGCGCATCGCGCTGCTGCACTACGCGGACGGCGAGAAGCGCTACATCCTCGCGCCGCGTGGCCTGAGCCAGGGCGACCGCGTCGAGAACGGTCCCGGGGCCGACATCAAGCCGGGCAACAACCTCGCCCTGCGCAACATCCCGGTCGGTACCACCCTGCACGCCATCGAGCTGCGTCCGGGCGGCGGCGCCAAGTTCGCCCGCTCGGCCGGTGCCTCCGTGCAGCTGCTCGCGAAGGAGGGCTCCATGGCCCACCTGCGCATGCCGTCCGGTGAGATCCGCCTGGTCGACGTCCGCTGCCGCGCCACCGTCGGCGAGGTCGGCAACGCCGAGCAGTCGAACATCAACTGGGGCAAGGCGGGCCGCAAGCGGTGGCTGGGCGTTCGTCCGACCGTCCGTGGTGTGGTCATGAACCCGGTCGACCACCCGCACGGTGGTGGTGAGGGCCGGACCTCCGGTGGTCGCCACCCCGTGTCCCCGTGGGGCAAGAAGGAAGGCCGTACTCGTTCGCCCAAGAAGGCGTCGAACAAGTACATCGTCCGCCGCCGCAAGACGAACAAGAAGCGCTAAGGACGGGTTGAGATGCCGCGTAGCTTGAAGAAGGGGCCCTTCGTCGACGACCACCTGATCAAGAAGGTGGACGTACAGAACGAAGCCGGCACCAAGAACGTCATCAAGACCTGGTCCCGCCGCTCGATGATCGTCCCGGCCATGCTCGGCCACACGATCGCGGTGCACAACGGCAAGACCCACATCCCGGTGTTCGTCACCGAGTCGATGGTCGGCCACAAGCTCGGCGAGTTCTCGCCGACCCGCACCTTCCGGGGCCACGTCAAGGACGACCGGAAGTCGAAGCGCCGCTAGTAGCGGATCGCATTCAGACACGTAAGTAACTGAAGGGACAACCATGGAAGCCAGGGCCCAGGCGCGGTACATCCGCGTCACGCCCATGAAGGCCCGCCGCGTGGTGGACCTCATCCGTGGCATGGACGCCACGGAGGCCCAGGCTGTTCTGCGATTCGCTCCGCAGGCAGCCTCCGTGCCGGTCGGCAAGGTGCTCGACAGCGCCATCGCCAACGCCGCGCACAACTACGACCACTCCGACGCCGACTCGCTGTTCGTCTCCGAGGCGTACGTCGACGAGGGCCCGACCCTGAAGCGGTTCCGGCCGCGGGCCCAGGGCCGCGCCTACCGGATCCGCAAGCGGACCAGCCACATCACCGTGGTCGTCAGCAGCAAGGAAGGAACCCGGTAATGGGCCAGAAGGTAAACCCGCATGGGTTCCGGCTCGGTGTCACCACCGACTTCAAGTCGCGCTGGTACGCCGACAAGCTGTACAAGGACTACGTCAAGGAAGACGTCGCCATCCGTCGGATGATGACGTCCGGCATGGAGCGCGCCGGCATCTCCAAGGTCGAGATCGAGCGCACCCGTGACCGCGTCCGCGTCGACATCCACACCGCGCGTCCGGGCATCGTCATCGGCCGCCGCGGCGCCGAGGCCGACCGCATCCGCGGTGACCTGGAGAAGCTGACCGGCAAGCAGGTCCAGCTGAACATCCTTGAGGTCAAGAACCCGGAGACGGACGCTCAGCTGGTGGCCCAGGCCGTCGCCGAGCAGCTGTCCTCCCGCGTCTCCTTCCGCCGCGCCATGCGCAAGAGCATGCAGTCGGCGATGAAGGCGGGCGCCAAGGGCATCAAGATCCAGTGCGGTGGCCGCCTCGGCGGCGCCGAGATGTCCCGCTCGGAGTTCTACCGCGAGGGCCGTGTGCCCCTGCACACGCTCCGCGCAAACGTGGACTACGGCTTCTTCGAGGCCAAGACGACCTTCGGCCGTATCGGCGTGAAGGTCTGGATCTACAAGGGCGACGTCAAGAACATCGCCGAGGTCCGCGCCGAGAACGCCGCCGCCCGTGCGGGTAACCGCCCGGCGCGTGGCGGTGCCGACCGCCCGGCCCGTGGTGGCCGCGGTGGCGAGCGGCGCGGTCGCAAGCCGCAGCAGGCTGCCGGCGCCGAGGCCCCCAAGGCGGAGTCCTCGGCGGCCCCCGCAGCCGCTCCGGCTGAGAGCACCGGAACGGAGGGCTGACCGACATGCTGATCCCCCGTAGGGTCAAGCACCGCAAGCAGCACCACCCGAAGCGCAGCGGCGCTGCCAAGGGTGGCACGCAGGTCGCGTTCGGTGAGTACGGCATCCAGGCGCTGACCCCGGCGTACGTCACGAACCGCCAGATCGAGGCGGCTCGTATCGCCATGACCCGTCACATCAAGCGTGGCGGCAAGGTCTGGATCAACATCTACCCGGACCGTCCGCTGACGAAGAAGCCGGCCGAGACCCGCATGGGTTCCGGTAAGGGCTCTCCGGAGTGGTGGATCGCCAACGTCAAGCCCGGACGCGTGATGTTCGAGCTGTCGTACCCCAACGAGAAGATCGCCCGTGAGGCGCTGACCCGTGCGGCCCACAAGCTGCCGATGAAGTGCCGGATCGTCAAGCGCGAGGCAGGTGAAGCGTGATGTCGGCCGGTACCAAGGCGTCCGAGCTGCGCGAGCTGGGCAACGAGGAGCTGCTGGACAAGCTCCGCGAGGCCAAGGAAGAGCTGTTCAACCTCCGCTTCCAGGCGGCGACGGGTCAGCTTGAGAACCATGGCCGTCTGAAGGCGGTCCGCAAGGACATCGCGCGGATCTACACCCTGATGCGCGAGCGTGAGCTGGGCATCGAAACGGTGGAGAGCGCCTGATGAGCGAGAACAACGTGACTGCAAAGACCGAGCGCAACGCCCGCAAGACCCGTGAGGGCCTGGTCGTCAGCGACAAGATGGACAAGACCGTCGTCGTCGCCGTCGAGGACCGTGTGAAGCACGCGCTGTACGGCAAGGTCATCCGCCGTACCAACAAGCTCAAGGCGCACGACGAGCAGAACGCCGCCGGTATCGGTGACCGCGTCCTCCTGATGGAGACGCGGAAGCTGTCCGCCACCAAGCACTGGCGCGTCGTCGAGATCCTCGAAAAGGCCAAGTAGTAATTCCTGCGGGGCAGTTGCCTCGCAGGTCAGTTCCGCCAGGCTCGGCAGGGGTTCGGTAGCAGAACCCCTGCCGGGAACCGGCAGACAAACAGGAGATAGACGTGATCCAGCAGGAGTCGCGGCTGCGTGTCGCCGACAACACGGGTGCGAAGGAGATTCTCTGCATCCGTGTGCTCGGTGGCTCCGGTCGCCGCTACGCGGGCATCGGTGACGTCATCGTCGCCACCGTCAAGGACGCGATCCCCGGTGGCAACGTGAAGAAGGGTGACGTCGTCAAGGCGGTCATCGTTCGCACCGTCAAGGAGCGCCGCCGTCCGGACGGCTCGTACATCCGCTTCGACGAGAATGCCGCCGTCATTCTGAAGAACGACGGCGACCCTCGCGGCACCCGCATCTTCGGCCCGGTCGGCCGTGAGCTGCGCGAGAAGAAGTTCATGAAGATCATCTCGCTCGCGCCGGAGGTGCTGTAAGCATGAAGATCAAGAAGGGCGACCTGGTCCAGGTCATCACCGGCAAGGACAAGGGCAAGCAGGGCAAGGTCATCGCCGCCTACCCGCGCGAGGACCGCGTCCTGGTCGAGGGTGTCAACCGGGTCAAGAAGCACACCAAGGCCGGTCCGACGGCTGGTGGTTCCCAGGCCGGCGGCATCGTGACCACCGAGGCGCCGATCCACATCTCCAACGTCCAGCTGGTCGTGGAGAAGGACGGCAAGAAGGTCGTCACGCGTGTCGGCTACCGCTTCGACGAAGAGGGCAACAAGATCCGCGTTGCCAAGCGGACGGGTGAGGACATCTGATGGCTACCACCACCATTCCGCGTCTGAAGACGAAGTACCGCGACGAGATCGCCCCGAAGCTGCGTGACGAGTTCAAGTACGAGAACGTCATGCAGATCCCGGGCCTCGTCAAGATCGTGGTCAACATGGGTGTGGGCGACGCCGCCCGCGACTCCAAGCTGATCGAGGGCGCCATCCGCGACCTCACCACGATCACCGGTCAGAAGCCGGCCGTCACCAAGGCCCGCAAGTCCATCGCGCAGTTCAAGCTGCGCGAGGGGCAGCCGATCGGTGCCCACGTCACGCTCCGTGGCGACCGCATGTGGGAGTTCCTGGACCGCACCCTGTCGCTCGCGCTGCCGCGCATCCGCGACTTCCGCGGTCTGTCCCCCAAGCAGTTCGACGGCCGTGGCAACTACACCTTCGGTCTCACCGAGCAGGTCATGTTCCACGAGATCGACCAGGACAAGATCGACCGCGTCCGGGGTATGGACATCACCGTGGTCACCACGGCGACCAACGACGCTGAGGGCCGCGCGCTCCTTCGTCACCTCGGCTTCCCGTTCAAGGAGGCGTGAGCGAGATGGCGAAGAAGGCTCTGATTGCCAAGGCTGCTCGCAAGCCCAAGTTCGGTGTGCGTGGCTACACCCGCTGCCAGCGCTGTGGCCGTCCGCACTCCGTGTACCGCAAGTTCGGCCTGTGCCGCGTGTGCCTTCGTGAGATGGCGCACCGTGGCGAGCTGCCGGGCGTGACCAAGAGCTCTTGGTAATCCCGGCAGTTCGGGATTCTCAAGGCTCTCGGTAAGCAGTGGGCGCGTGTCGGGTGCCCTTCGCTCCATGGCTTAGGCTTGGAGGGTTGGGCGCCTGACCGCCGCCCGTAACACCCGTGGGCAGGACCCACTAATGTTTGCTTACTACGCCGTAGGTCCACCGCGCCGCACCCGTCCCGTCTCGGATCGGGGAGAGGGACGGCGCACCAGGAAACCCCGGCGAGAGAGGCCGAAGGCCAATTCATGACCATGACTGATCCGATCGCAGACATGCTGACGCGTCTGCGGAACGCGAACTCGGCGTACCACGACACCGTGGGGATGCCGCACTCGAAGATCAAGTCGCACATCGCGGAGATCCTCCAGCAGGAGGGCTTCATCACGGGCTGGCGCGTCGAGGACGCCGAGGTGGGCAAGAACCTCGTCCTGGACCTGAAGTTCGGCCCCAACCGTGAGCGCTCCATCGCGGGCATCAAGCGGATCTCCAAGCCCGGTCTCCGGGTGTACGCGAAGTCCACCAACCTGCCGAAGGTGCTCGGCGGCCTGGGCGTGGCGATCATCTCCACGTCGCACGGGCTCCTCACCGACAAGCAGGCCGGCAAGAAGGGCGTGGGCGGGGAAGTCCTCGCCTACGTCTGGTAGCAGAAGGGAACGGAGGAAACAGCTATGTCGCGCATCGGCAAGCTCCCCATCGCGGTTCCCGCCGGCGTGGATGTCACCATCGACGGCCGTACGGTCGCGGTCAAGGGCCCCAAGGGCTCGCTGACCCACACCGTCGTGGCGCCGATCGAGATCGCCAAGGGTGAGGACGGCGTGCTCAACGTCACCCGCCCCAACGACGAGCGTCAGAACAAGGCCCTGCACGGCCTGTCCCGCACGCTGGTGGCGAACATGATCACCGGCGTGACCCAGGGTTACGTGAAGAAGCTCGAAATCAGTGGTGTCGGTTACCGCGTGACCGCCAAGGGCTCGAACCTGGAGTTCGCCCTCGGTTACAGCCACCCGATCCTGGTCGAGGCCCCCGAAGGCATCACCTTCAAGGTGGAGAACCCGACCCGTTTCTCGGTCGAGGGCATCGACAAGCAGAAGGTCGGCGAGGTCGCGGCCAACATCCGCAAGCTGCGCAAGCCGGACCCGTACAAGGCCAAGGGCGTCAAGTACGAGGGCGAAGTCATCCGCCGCAAGGTCGGAAAGGCGGGTAAGTAAGCCATGGCATACGGGCAGAAGATCCTCAAGGGCGACGCCTACAAGCGCGCCGCGATCAAGCGCCGTCACATCCGGATCCGCAAGCGGATCTCGGGCACGGCGGAGCGCCCCCGTCTGGTCGTGACCCGCTCCAACCGTCACATCGTGGCGCAGGTGATCGACGACCTGAAGGGCCACACCGTGGCGTCGGCGTCCACCCTGGACACCTCGATCCGCGGTGCCGAGGGCGACAAGTCCGCGCAGGCCAAGCAGGTCGGCGCCCTGGTCGCCGAGCGCGCCAGGGCCGCCGGTGTCGAGGCCGTCGTGTTCGACCGTGGTGGCAACCAGTACGCCGGGCGCATCGCCGCCCTGGCGGACGCCGCCCGCGAAGCCGGGCTCAAGTTCTGAGCCGCTTGTAGCTAGCGGAAAGAGAGAGGTAATCCAATGGCTGGACCCCAGCGCCGCGGAGGCGGTGCCGGTGGCGGCGAGCGGCGGGACCGGAAGGGCCGTGACGGCGGCGCTGCTGCCGCCGAGAAGACCGCGTACGTTGAGCGCGTCGTCGCGATCAACCGCGTCGCCAAGGTTGTGAAGGGTGGTCGTCGCTTCAGCTTCACCGCGCTGGTCGTGGTGGGCGACGGTGACGGCACCGTGGGTGTCGGATACGGCAAGGCCAAGGAGGTGCCGGCCGCCATCGCCAAGGGCGTTGAGGAGGCCAAGAAGCACTTCTTCAAGGTCCCGCGGATCCAGGGCACCATCCCGCACCCCATCCAGGGTGAGAAGGCCGCCGGTGTCGTGCTGCTCAAGCCCGCGTCGCCCGGTACCGGTGTGATCGCCGGTGGTCCGGTGCGTGCCGTGCTGGAGTGCGCCGGTATCCACGACATCCTGTCGAAGTCGCTCGGCTCCGACAACGCGATCAACATCGTGCACGCGACGGTGGCGGCCCTGAAGGGCCTGCAGCGTCCCGAGGAGGTCGCGGCCCGCCGTGGTCTGCCCCTGGAGGACGTGGCCCCCGCGGCCCTGCTGCGTGCGCGTGCCGGGGCGGGTGCGTGATGGCACAGCTGAAGATCACGCAGGTCAAGTCCTACATCGGCAGCAAGCAGAACCACCGTGACACCCTGCGGTCGCTTGGTCTCAAGGGGATCAACACCGTGGTCGTCAAGGAGGACCGTCCCGAGTTCCGCGGCATGGTGCACACCGTCCGCCACCTCGTGTCGGTCGAGGAGGTCGACTGATCATGGCGGAACAGAACCCGCTCAAGATCCACAACCTCCGTCCCGCCCCGGGCGCCAAGACCGCCAAGACCCGTGTCGGTCGTGGTGAGGCGTCGAAGGGTAAGACGGCCGGTCGTGGTACCAAGGGCACCAAGGCCCGTTACCAGGTTCCGGAGCGCTTCGAGGGCGGCCAGATGCCGCTGCACATGCGCCTCCCGAAGCTGAAGGGCTTCAAGAACCCGTTCAAGACCGAGTACCAGGTCGTGAACCTCGACAAGCTGGCCGCGCTCTACCCCGAGGGTGGCGAGGTCACGGTCGAGGGTCTGGTGGCCAAGGGCGCCGTTCGCAAGAACAGCCTGGTCAAGGTGCTCGGCCAGGGCGAGATCTCGGTGGCGCTGCAGGTGACGGTCGACGCCGTCTCCGGCTCCGCCAAGGAGAAGATCGCCGCGGCCGGCGGCACCGTCACCGAGCTCGTCTGACCCACTCGGGCGACTCGATGACCTGAACGATCCCGACCGGGGATACTCCACAAAAGGGGTATCCCCGGTCGGTCGTTCCAAGGGAAGCGGTGTCGCCGGTAAGGTTGCCTGCACTGCCCACTTTCACTGGGGGCCTCGCATGGGGCACTCTGAGCGGCAGTTGACCGTTCCTTATTCGTCGAACCTCAAGACCGTCACCCTTGACGCAGTTGCGCGGGGGTCGCAGGAGGCACCGTGCTCACCGCGTTCGCCCGGGCGTTCAGGACGCCCGACCTGCGCAAGAAGCTGCTCTTCACGCTGGGCATCATCGTGGTCTACCGGGTCGGTACCCACATCCCGATCCCCGGCGTCAACTACCAAGCCGTCCAGCAGTGCGTGAACGAGGCATCCGGCAACCAGGGCCTCTTCGGTCTCGTCAACATGTTCAGCGGCGGCGCGCTGCTGCAGATCACCGTCTTCGCCCTCGGCATCATGCCGTACATCACGGCGAGCATCATTCTGCAGTTGCTGACCGTGGTCATCCCGCGTCTGGAAGCCCTCAAGAAGGAGGGCCAGGCCGGTACGGCGAAGATCACGCAGTACACCCGTTATCTGACGGTGGCGCTGGCCATCCTCCAGGGCACCGGCCTGGTGGCCACCGCCCGCAGCGGCGCCCTCTTCTCCGGCTGCACGGTCGCGTCGAGCATCGTCCCCGACCAGGCGATCTTCACCACCATCACGATGGTCATCTGCATGACCGCGGGCACGGCCGTCGTGATGTGGCTGGGCGAGCTGGTCACCGACCGCGGCATCGGCAACGGCATGTCGATCCTGATGTTCATCTCGATCGCCGCGACCTTCCCGTCCGCGCTGTGGGCGATCAAGAAGCAGGGCACCCTGGCCGGCGGCTGGATCGAGTTCGGCACCGTCATCGCGGTCGGCCTGATCATGGTCGCGCTCGTGGTCTTCGTCGAGCAGGCCCAGCGCCGCATCCCCGTGCAGTACGCGAAGCGCATGATCGGCCGTCGCTCCTACGGTGGTACGTCCACCTACATTCCGCTGAAGGTCAACCAGGCGGGTGTGATCCCCGTCATCTTCGCGTCCTCGCTGCTCTACATCCCGGCCCTGATCGCCCAGTTCGCCGGCGGCAACTCCGGCTGGAAACAGTGGATCACCGCGAACCTGACCAAGGGCGACCACCCGATCTACATCACCCTCTACTTCTTGCTGATCGTTTTCTTCGCGTTCTTCTATGTGGCGATCTCCTTCAACCCCGAGGAAGTCGCCGACAACATGAAGAAGTATGGTGGCTTCATCCCGGGCATCCGGGCTGGCCGACCGACCGCTGAGTACCTGTCGTACGTACTCAACCGGATCACCTGGCCGGGTTCGCTGTATTTGGGTCTGATCGCTCTCGTACCGACGATGGCGTTGGTTGGCTTCGGGGCAAGCCAGAACTTCCCCTTCGGTGGCACCAGCATCCTGATCATCGTGGGTGTGGGTCTCGAAACGGTGAAGCAGATCGAGAGCCAGCTCCAGCAGCGCAATTACGAAGGGTTCCTCCGCTGATGCGAATCGTCCTCGTCGGGCCGCCGGGTGCCGGTAAGGGAACGCAAGCCGTGCGACTTTCGGAAGAACTGCGCATCCCGCACATCTCCACGGGCGACCTGTTCCGGGCCAACATCAGCCAGCAGACGGAGCTGGGGAAACTCGCGAAGTCCTATATGGACGCCGGCAACCTCGTCCCCGACGAGGTCACCATCGCGATGGCCAAGGACCGCATGGAACAGCAGGACGCCGAGCACGGCTTCCTGCTGGACGGCTTCCCGCGGAACGTCTCCCAGGCCGAGGCGCTGGACGAACTGCTGGAGAGCGAGAGCGTCACGCTGGACGCCGTGCTCGACCTCGAAGTCCCCGAGGACGAGGTGGTCAAGCGGATCGCCGGTCGGCGTACCTGCCGCAACAAGTCGGAACATGTCTTCCATGTGACCTACAGCCCGCCCAAGAAGGAAGGCGTCTGCGACGTCTGCGGCGGCGAGCTGTACCAGCGTGACGACGACTCCGAGGACACCGTCCGCACGCGGCTGGAGGTCTACCACACCCAGACCGAGCCGATCATCGACTACTACAAGGCGCAGGGGCTGGTCGTGACGATCTCCGCCCTGGGCCCGGTCGACGAGATCACCCAGCGGGCGCTGGAAGCGCTCAAGCGGGACGAGGACGACAAGTAAGCCCCCCTCGGGCCGTTCCCGGCCGCGGTGCCCTCCCCCCAGACTTCGTCCGGGGGACCTCCAGGGCGCCGCGGCCGTAGTGTTGTGCAGTAATCGGTTGTCGTGAGTGACGGAGAGCGTAGGCCCCCATGGCGCAGATCAAGACCCCCGAGCAGATCGCCACGATGCGTGCGGCGGGGCTGGTCGTCGCCGCGATCCACGCGGCCACCCGGGAGGCCGCCGTGCCCGGCGCCAGCACCAAGGACCTGGACGAGGTGGCACGCAAGGTGCTCGCCGAGCACAACGCCAAGCCGAACTTCCTCGGGTACGGCGGCTTTCCGGCCACCATCTGCACCTCGGTCAACGAGGTCGTCGTCCATGGCATCCCGTCGGACGAGGTCGTCCTCAAGGACGGCGACATCATCTCCATCGACTGCGGCGCGATCGTGGACGGTTGGCACGGTGACGCGGCCTATACGGCCTTCGTGGGCACCGGTCACGCTCCGGAGCTGGTCGAGCTGTCCCGGGTGACCGAGGAGTCGATGTGGGCCGGGATCGCGGCGATGAAGCAGGGCAACCGGCTCGTCGACGTCTCCCGGGCCATCGAGACCTACATCCGCCGCCAGCCGAAGCCCGGCGGCGGCCGTTACGGGATCATCGAGGACTACGGCGGCCACGGCATCGGCACCGAGATGCACATGGACCCGCACCTGCTGAACTACGTCGACCGCAAGCGCGGCAAAGGCCCCAGGCTGGTCACCGGCTTCTGTCTGGCCATCGAGCCGATGGTCTCGCTGGGCACCCCGAAGACCGAGGTGCTCCAGGACAACTGGACGGTCATCACCACCGACGGCACCTGGTCCTCCCACTGGGAGCACTCCGTCGCCCTGACCGAGCAGGGGCCGCTGGTCCTGACCGCCCCCGACGGCGGCCGGGCCAAGCTGGCGGAGCACGGCATCACGGCCGCCCCCGACCCGCTCGCATAACGATCTCCGGCCCGGGGAAGACTAAGCCTTCCCCGATTCGTCTTTCCTGGTGCCCTGACGTAGACTGACTCGTCGGCTCTCGTGCACCCGCATGTCCGCATGTGCCCGCAAGGGACGCGAGGGAGTCGATCAAGGTAGCCGATTCGAAGGGCGAAGCGTGGCCAAGAAGCAAGGTGCCATCGAGATCGAGGGCACTGTCGTCGAGTCTCTTCCGAACGCCATGTTCAAGGTCGAGCTCCAGAACGGCCACCAGGTCCTGGCACACATCAGCGGCAAGATGCGCATGCACTACATCCGCATCCTCCCTGACGACCGGGTCGTGGTGGAGCTTTCTCCGTACGACCTGACGCGTGGCCGGATCGTCTACCGCTACAAGTAGATCTTGCCCGCGCCCCGGCTCGCCGGGGCGATGGCACTGACCCGGAGAACCTCACATCCCATGAAGGTCAAGCCGAGCGTCAAGAAGATCTGCGACAAGTGCAGGGTGATCCGCCGTCACGGCCGGGTCATGGTCATCTGCGAGAACCCGCGCCACAAGCAGCGCCAGGGCTGACGCACGACCGCACCTCTGCATCACGCAGGACTTCGCGCGACGCAAGCTGAATATGTTCATACGCAGGGCCCGGAACCGTTCGGTTCCGATACCCCCGGCTCGGAGGCCGGGGACCCAGTTCGTACCTGGTACGGCGGCTGGGATCCGGTCCTGCGGAAGACCTCCGACAAGCAACTGGAGCCATTGAATGGCACGCGTTTCCGGTGTCGACATCCCGCGCGAAAAGCGCGTGGAGGTCGCCCTCACCTACGTGTTCGGCATCGGCCGGACCCTCTCGCAGGAGACGCTGGCCGCGACCGGCGTCGACCCGAACACCCGCGTTCGCGACCTGACCGAGGAACAGCTGGTCGCGATTCGCGAGTACGTCGACAACAACATCAAGACCGAGGGTGACCTCCGTCGTGAGATTCAGGCCGACATCCGCCGCAAGGTGGAGATCGGCTGCTACCAGGGTCTCCGTCACCGTCGCGGTCTGCCCGTCCGCGGTCAGCGCACCAGCACCAACGCCCGCACCCGCAAGGGCCCGCGTCGCGCCATCGCCGGCAAGAAGAAGCCGGGCAAGAAGTAGTCCGCAGCGGACACCTGTCCACGGTCTTCGCTGTAGGACCGACCACCTCCCGTAGGAGTTAGAGGATGCCCCCCAAGGGACGTCAGGGCGCTGCCAAGAAGGTGCGCCGCAAGGAAAAGAAGAACGTCGCTCACGGCCACGCGCACATCAAGAGCACGTTCAACAACACGATCGTTTCGATCACGGACCCGTCCGGCAACGTGATCTCCTGGGCCTCCGCCGGCCACGTCGGCTTCAAGGGCTCCCGGAAGTCCACGCCGTTCGCCGCGCAGATGGCCGCCGAGTCGGCCGCCCGCCGCGCCCAGGAGCACGGCATGCGCAAGGTCGACGTGTTTGTGAAGGGCCCGGGTTCCGGTCGTGAGACCGCGATCCGCTCCCTCCAGGCCACGGGCCTTGAGGTCGGCTCCATCCAGGACGTCACCCCGACCCCGCACAACGGCTGCCGTCCGCCGAAGCGCCGCCGCGTCTGACGCGCCTGACGCATCAAGGGTCCGCGAACAGCGGTTCGGGCGGTACGGCCTCCGTACGGGGCCGTACCGCCCGTACCCTTGCCGTATCCGCACCTTTCACGGGTGCGGTTCCCGTCGGACGTCATATAGCGGGCGTCCACGAATGAAGGATCTGATCCACACATGCTGATCGCTCAGCGTCCCTCGTTGACCGAAGAGGTCGTCGACGAGTTCCGTTCCCGGTTCGTG